>JALUXV010000200.1 GCA_027013165.1 Alteromonadaceae bacterium | reverse complement strand
ACCTCATAAGCTACCGATTGAGGAATTGTGTTATTTTGTGCGTGGCTAGATGATGTCGAGCTCATGGCACATCCCGAGTCAGTGCTATTCGCTCTGAGGTAGTATGAAAAGCGTTCTGGTCGGCAGTTGTATACCAAATACGACACGCTCCTTCAGCCGACACCATGCATGCGCCCTTTGGTGTGTTTGGTTTGCAGCTTTTACCAAAGTATGGGCAATGATCAGGACGAAGTTGGCCGAGCGTGACGGATGTGCAAGGTGAATCGTCATCAAGTAACGGTTCTGTGCACTTGTTGTAGAGTTTATCTCGCTTAAATTCACTGAATACATCGAGGTCCGCCAGTTTCTCTGATAAGACAAAACCTGAAGCGGGTATTACTCCAATGCCACGCCAGTTTGCATCAACGACATTAAAGGCGCTTTTCAGCACTGATTGTGCCGTAAGATTCCCCTCACCTCTTACTACTTCAGGGTAGGCATTTGTTAATGTGTGTCGTCCCTTTTTTCTGTCTTCTATCAACGTATAAATGGCAAGAATCAGACTTTCTGAGTGAAAGCCGGAAACACACACGGGTAAATCAAAATGTTCAACGATAAAACGCCACTGGTTCACTCCCATAATAGTTGCTACGTGCCCTGGAGCGACGAGCGCATCGAACGCGTCACTTCGTTGTCTAAGAAGGTGCTCAACAGCGGGCCAGGTTAGACGTCCTGATAACAGCACTTTTAAATTGGTAGGAAGTCGAGTTTGTAACGCAGCAGCAATTGGGGCCATGGTCGTTTCAAATCCGACAGCAAAGAAAATAACCATTGATTTTGGATTTGACTGAGCAATAAAAAGCGCTTCATTAGGTGAGGCAATTGCGCGAATGTTTGCGCCTTTCGTTTTCGCGTCAGCAAGTGAATGGCATCCATTAATCGAATCAGAGATAGGTACTCTCACCATATCCCCGAAACTAACCAAAATAACTTTCTCTTTAAACGCTAGCGTGATTGCACATGCAATATCTTCTTCAGGGCATATGCAAACAGGGCATCCAGATCCCGGTATTAAATGAATATTGTGATCAAAAAGCGTTCGCAGACCCGCTTTTGTGATCGCTCGCTCATGACCGCCACACACATTGAGAATACGAAGTGGCTTTGGAAACGTTTCGATTTTTACACTCTTTAACAACGATTCTGCGTTATGCATGGTTATCTCACCTGTGTTGTCTGGTTTGGTTTGACAGGTGCGTGTCAATTATTTGCGTTAAGTAGGCAAGCCATCCATTGAAGCGTTCGTCATCCTTTACTGACACCTCCAATACAGGCGCATTATCACCTACACTGTTGAAAGACTTGATCGCTCGACTGACATCAAACTCCATGACAAAGTCTAAGAAGTCTGTCTTAGTGATAAGCATTACGTCCGCAGCACGAAACATAATGGGATATTTTTCTGGCTTGTCATCGCCCTCCGGCACAGACAGCAAAATCACGTTTTTGTGTTGCCCAAGGTCAAAGCAGGCAGGACAAATTAAATTGCCTACATTTTCAATAAACAGCACATCCAGACTAGCTAACTCAAAATTCCCGATTGCCGTCGAGACCATATCTGCGTCTAAATGACAGCCTTGTCCAGTAGCAATTTGTTCTGCATGAATACCGTGCCGACGAATGCGATTGGCATCATTCTCTGTTTCTAAATCCCCCTCTAATACAGCAAATTGGTATCGGTGTTTTAGCCGCCTAAGTGTTTCTTCAAGCAGGCGGGTTTTACCGCTTCCTGGTGAGGACATTAAATTGATCACTAAAACATTGTGTGCGTCAAACAAGGCTTTGTTAGTCTTTGCCACTGCAGCATTTTTGCCTTTAATATCTTCAGCCATATTTACTACGTCGACCCTAAAGTCTGTATTGAGAGACGATTCTTTTTTACTTTCACAGCCACAACCACCGCACATAATTCTTTACCTTCCTGATCTTTTAATTAACGAGACTGCATAAATTCAATTCGGCTTAAAACAAACTGATCACCCTCAATAAGCGTTGTTTGCCATGAGCCACATTGTGAACAAATAATCCTGTTTGCAGAGACTTCGCTCTCACTACCACATAATTTACAGACTACTTTGATGGGTGAAACATCAATGCGTAACACTGCTTGCTCCCCTATTGTTTGGCCTTTTAATAAGTTAAACGCTCTTACAAAAAGTGTCGGCTCCACGCCTGACAGAGGTCCAACATGGATCGTCACAACCTTGACAATTTGTTCTTCACGCTCTAGTTGATAGTCAGCTATCACGTCAAACAGACTCTGACAAAGACTCATTTCATGCACTGTAAGACATCACCTGATCTAGCAATTTCCATCGGATCATGGCCTCTTCGTAGGAGATGACCTGTAATGCATAACCCACATGAACCATGACATAATCACCAACCTGAACCTCTTCTTGCTGTACTAATTGGAGGCTCACGTCACGACTCACCCCTTTGGCTTCACAGACCGCGTTAAAGTTATTTAAGGCTTTGACTTTCATCGGGACAGCGAGGCACATCACTCGTAACCTTTTGACATCGATTGACGACGTTTCTTTCTCTTGAAAAATACAAAAAGACTCGAACTAGTGATAAGCGTAAACATTACCGCAAACCAAAACGCCCCATGATTGCCATCATGTCCAGGGTGCGCGATTGCAGTAGTTGACATCATGAAAAGGGATGCAACTGCCAATGTCATCCTGATGTTTTTTTCTCTCAGTAAATACTTTTTCATTGATTTTTCTCCATAGACTTTAGCGAACTTTAACTCGAAGGCGCTCCTCTCCTTGAGCATCCAAAACATGCACTGCACAAGCAAGGCAGGGATCAAAGCTGTGAAGGGTACGCAAGATTTCTAAGGGTTGGTCCGGATCATATAAGGTGTGTTTGTCTTGTAAGGCAGACTCGTATGCCCCCGCCTTTAAATCAGGATCTCTTGGTCCTGCATTCCACGTCGTGGGTACGACGCATTGATAGTTGCTGATCGAACCATTGTGCATGACCATCCAGTGTCCCAATGCGCCACGTGGCGCCTCCATTACGCCGACCCCTTGTCCGTTAATGGGCCAGTTTTGTGGATCGAAGTACAAGGGATTAAAAGTCGTTGTATTCCCTTTCGCAATATTATCCAACAGAGCGTCGTACCAAATTTGTAATTGATTCACGACTATTTTTGTTTCAACAGCTCTGGCAAGGGTCCTCCCAAGCGTCGAAAATAGGGCTCCTTCTTTTAGTTTTAAAAGTGATAGGGAACTATCGACAATTTCCTCTGCCATCGCATTTTTTTTAGCATACATCATTAGCACACGTGCAAGCGGTCCCACTTCCATCGCATGTCCTTTCCATCGAGGACTTTTTAACCACGAATACTCTGCTTGTGTATCCAAGTGTTTATAGGGGGGCGTGGGACCGGTATACTCGAGTTTGGTCTCACCTTCGAAAGGGTGTAATCCGTTTTTATTTCCGTCTTTGTATCGATACCATGAGGAGGAAACAAACTCTTGAATTTCAGAGGGTTCATCTAAATCTACATCGTAAATCGTTTTTAGATCTCGTCCTAGAATTGCACCGCGCGGAAACAAAAACGAATCAGGTTCATCCATGGATGTCATTGGTAAATCACCATAGGTGAGAAAATTACCTAATCCTTCGCCACGTAGGCTCCAATCTTTATAATAACCCCCAATTGCTAAGATATCTGGGAAGTACACTTCATCCACAAACATTTTCATCTGTGATATGGCATCTTGCAACTGCACTAACCGCTGAGTATTGATCCCCGTAGACGCATCAAGATTAATGGGGGATGGAACACCACCAACGACAAAATTTGGATGTGGATTTTTGCCCCCAAAAATCGTATGAACTTTCACGACGTCACGTTGCCACTCCAATGCATCAAGATAATGCGCTAGCGCCATTAAGTTGACTTCCGCAGGCAATTTATAACCGGGGTGCCCCCAATAAGCGTTACTGAAAATACCTAACTGACCGGACTCTACAAGCCGTTTCACCTTTGCCTTCATGTCTTTGAAGTACCCGGGGGATGAACGAGGATAAGCACTCAATGTTCCAGCAAGTCTCGCGGTTTTAACCGGATCAGCATCCAATGCTGAAACCACATCAACCCAATCCAATGCGTGTAAATGATAAAAGTGCATGACATGGTCATGAACATATTGTGTAGCGATCATGATATTACGGATTAACTGTGCATTTTGAGGTATCTCTATATCCATCTTATCCGGTGTTTTGGCAGTACTCGCTCTTCCCTTATGCCCTTTCATTCCATGTCGCATAGGACCCTTAGGCATTGATGTCATCGCGGGGGAGCCTGCCTTCACTCCCAATTTTGCATTCGATAACCACGCTTTTTTTATGGTATTTTCCACGGATCTGACCGAAGCCATACCATGAACTAACGTGCAGACACCGCATATACGCTGTGCAAAAGCCCATGCATCACGCGGGTCTCGCCCTTGCAATATCAGCTCTATACCCCTTACGGACGTTCCCGATGAGTATGCGCGCTTTATCGTATTGCCATCCATTTCTGCTTCAATTCGCAAATGGCCTTCAATACGGGTGATAGGATCAACGACTAAACGCTCATTTTCTGTTTTCTTCATAATGATTTTCTCTATCTATGAGCCTTTGTGCTTTTGTTGACCTTTCCCAGGCTTAGCTTTGTATTTTTGCCACGGAAACAAAGGTTGATAAAAGCTACCTTTATCCCAAAAATCAGGCTCAGAACATCCTAGGCAAGGGTGCCCTGACTCGATGGGGAAACTCGTGCCCTGATTCCATTTAACAGTTGCACACGCATTAAATGTTTCAGGCCCTTTGCAACCAAGCTCAAATAAACACCATCCATTCTTCGCTCCCTCATCGTCAAAAGATTTGGCAAACATGCGTTTCTCATAAAAAGGCCGTCTATAACAACGGTCGTGAATCGTTTCGCCAAAAAACGCCAGCGGCCTGTTCAAATGATCGAGGTCCGGAAATCGGTTGAAAGTCAGGTAATAAGCAAGTACTGCAGTGATAGCAATGGGCAAAGGTGGGCAACCAGAAATGTTAACAATGGGCTTATCCGTGATAATATCCGCGACTGACACTGCCCCTGTAGGATTAGGATTGGCCTTGGGGATCCCGCCAAATGAAGCGCATGTACCAATCGCGATAACGCCCGCTGCATGAGCAGCGGATTCTCGCAGCATGTCGACATTGCTAATTCCACTAATAGTCGAATATCCTGGGTTTCCCATTGGCACTGAACCATCAACTAAGAGAAGATATTTGCCCTTATTATTCTTTATTGCTGTGCGTCGCGCTTCCTCGGCCTGATCACCAGCAGCGGCCATAATTGTGTGTTGATAATCAAGTGAAACATGGTCGAAGATTAAGCTTTCTAGTGTTGGCGCGTGTGAACGTAGTATTGATTCCGTGCAACCGGTACATTCTTGAAATGGCAACCAGATAACGGTTGGTCGGCTAGCACTGCCGAGTGCTTGCGCTATCTCTGCGACTGCGCATTGCGGCAGAGCAAGCAGCGATGCAGTTGTGGCGCAAAACTTTAGAAATGTTCGTCGAGAAATCCCTGATCGCTGTAACTGTTCATTCAGCGTAGTCTTAGTCATATTAGCTCTCCTGGTTATCAGGGCTTTCGTTTGATTTTGAAAGTGCATCTACAGCAATCTCTAATTGCGACAACGAGAAAGACATATCCTGATGCTGTGCCTTTATCAATTGAGGGCAAATACAGATATGCACGTATTTGCCCAAAATATCCGACGTTTGGTTATAGTGCGTTTCAAGCCAAACACCTGAAAACCGGGATTCAATTAGCACGGTATCTCCCAGCGCTTGAATGTCCGCTTTTACCTCGCCATATCCAAGAAAGGTCTCTAATTGGTGCTCTTCTTGGGGACTTAAGGGGAGTCGTCGTAAGTCGATTGAAGATTCCTTACCGGACTCAATAAGCTGAAATAGTGCATGACGAATTTCATGTACCAGTGGCGTAAGATTGCCCGTATGTGAGGCATCGGATGTCATAAAAATAATTTCGTCATTCACTCTTCTTCCTCCGTATGGCCAATATCGTTAAGTTGCAGAACAGATGCTTTTTGAATACAGCTGATAATCGTTTTAATGATCGCTGGTAGTGCAGCTTGAACGCTGGTGCTGAGCGTGGTTCCCCATTGGATAGTCTCAGGCTCAACGCCAATGAGCGTGACGCGAAATGGTTTTGAATAAAGAGCTTGGCTTGTCAAAAGCGTATCTTGTAGCGAAATTTGATGGACAGAGTGTGCTTTTGTTATCTCGAATTGCTGTTGAATTTCCTCATCGTTAAATACTTTGATGGTCCCCGGCGTACACTGCATGCGCGCAGCATCAATAATGATTGCGTAGTCAGATTGGGACACCCACTCAAGCAATTCGTAGCTTAATGTGCCAGCATCGATAATAGATATCTGCTCAGGCTGTGAAACGCAGGAGCGTAGGGCTTTAATGGCATGCACTCCGACACCATCATCTTGTTGCAAAATATTACCCACACCGATAATGACGATGCCTTGTTTACTGTCCATCGTTGCTGGTGTGGATTGCTTGATATTGTTTAGTACCGTCATTTCAAATCCCCTTAATCAACTGTGTGGCGCCGGCACTGACCAGCCAATGACGAAGGTGAGAAGAAGCATCATCACAGCAAGTCCAACTATTTTTAGGGTGTGAAATCGCTGATGTTGGACATATTTTCGCATTATGATAATGGCGATCAGGGTTTGAATGAGGTAATAAAGAGCGAATCCCTTGGATGCAAGGTTGATGATTTCAAACACGTTTGATGTCCAAACGAGAACACCGGCAATACTTACGATCAGCATGTAGTAGCCGCGGACACTGACGGGCAGATTGATGAGCTCTTTTAGCAAACCGCCACCTCCAATCGTGTCTGCGAGTGCGGCACTAAGTTGGCTAGTGGTAGCGGCGATTAACAACAATATTGGCAGTACCCAAATAGCCTGCCCTAAGGTTTTGCTTATTGTCGTTTCGTTCAGCGTCGTAATGGGAAAGTCGAGAAAAATTGGACAAGTTAAACCAATGAAAACGACATAAAGTGCGATGGCTATCCATTGAGCGTATTTACCGGCCATCACTCTCTGTTGCGCACTATACCGCTCCCCCATAAAGCGGGTTGTTTCAAAGCCCTGCGTGACCATCAACATACCCGCAAGCATGCTCAAGGTCTCAAATTTACTCAAAGGCTTAATCGCATTGTGCTCAAACCATGCACTACCAACTTGCCAATCATAAGTCGCCAGCGCCGCGACAACACCAATAATGATGGCGAGTTTGATGGAAACGGCATAAAGCTCTATCGTTTCTAAACCTCTCGCCCCGCGTAACCAAGCAATCAGCATGATGAGTCCCAATAGCATGGTCGTAAACACTTTGATTTGAATAGGATCGGAGATGCCCGCTCGGTCAAATACAAACGCGGTAAAGAGGCTTATATAAAATGCAACAGATATCGCAAAGGCTGCGCCTAGTGTCCATTGACTGGCTTTTTCGAGCTGTACGATATGGTCGCTAGTCTTGTTCTCTAGTAAAGGCTCAGCATGAATAATATTAAAACGAATAATGGCTCCAATGAGATAGGCAACGAATGAGAGCATGACTATTCCCAATAATGCCCACTTACCCATTACAGAGTGTAAAAGTGGCGCAACAATGAGAAATCCACTGCCTATAATAGATGCCAGTGGCGTCACAGTCGCACGCCACTGAGTCGATAGGCGTGTACGAGGTAACAGCAGGATAAGTCCGACTAAAATTGAAAAAGCGATGGCAATGGAATTAGTGATCATGCTTGACTCATTCAGTGATGTTTGTACCAGCCTGCACGCTTGATATCATTCCAGGATGTGGATTGATGACACGCATAACACGCTTCTACAGGTGCCTTAGGCTCTCCTGCCACCGTGGCCGATATCATCTTGAAATGTTGCATGTAATGGCTGGGTGGTGCTTCATGACATTGATTGCAATCACGTGATTGGCTAGAAGGGTGAATAAACGCAGGTAAAGACCAGGATTGCGTGCTGTGACACTGGACACAGTCATTCCCAAATAATCCAACATGTCGATCGTCATTGCTGTGGCATTGTGAGCAATTAAGCAGCGCCTCTTTCTGCTCAACTTCAGGATGAACAAAAAGGGGATCCGGTAACTGGTTTGAGCGTAAAACATTCTCTAAAAACGCCAGAGTAGAAGCGCCTTCATCAAACGGAACATTTGTATTCGGAAGCATGCTAAAGCCAATATCGACAAGTGCCACATGGTTCATTGATGAAATCGTTGCATTCTCGCCTCGATGTTCTACATGGCATGTTGAGCATTCTTGTATGTCGGCATGGAATACTGTTGGCTGCCTCGCAACAACATGGGTATCATTTGCATGGCACGCTACGCACTTATCCCGTTCTACTCCGGTGACAGGGGTATGGCAACTAAGACAATCGTTTTCTAAAAATGCATGGGCTTTACTCAGCTGACCGGGCTGAATGGCCTGTTCCCAATTTATGCTCGAGATGTCGTCGGGTGAGTGCCACAAATGACTGATGCTAAAAATGATCCCGACTAGGATAATGGCACTAAGGATCCACTTGATCATAACCAGCGTAACCCAAAGTAGACCTCACTGGTGATGTGAAGGAGTAGTATAAAATAAAGCACCAACGAGATTACAATGTGGAACTTCAACCATCTTGAGAACCAGATTTTTGCAGTGTCATGAATGAAAATACTGTATTCCGTATCAGAAATGGCATCGATAAGTGATAACACACGTTGCTCTTGACGAAAGAGCTTGTTGTGTGCACCCGTAGTTACTTGAAACGCTAGGAACGGAAGTTGGCGCGATGCTGTTTCAGCAAAGGTTGAATATCGCACATCGCACACCGCACTCTTGAGTGATATTTTCGCTTCAGACAATGCCTCTTGAAGCTCACTCACTTGTCGCTTTTTCTCTTTTACGTTGGATGAAATCAGACTGAGGACATATCGACCAATGAATCCACTGAGGACAACCACCATCATCAAAACAACTAACGCGATACCCACCGGGCTTTCAAATCGGTGGGCGCTGTGAACGAGTGCCAGAATGGGACCTAGCACACCGCCGTATATATGGATACGCAGTAGTGACGGCATCGATATATATTTTGTTACCGCCACTTTGAGAGGTTTGATGCGTTTTATCATCATGTAAACAAGGGGAAGTAACATAAAGACAACAGCAAACACACCAACTAAAAAACCAAATTGGCTACCAGGAAATTCAGGGGCTCTGTGCCATGCAAAACCTAGCCATAATAAAATCATCAATACAACCAGACCACTGACTATAGTGCGCTCTTGCGTGTTCATTTACGCTTCTACCTCGACATCAGTTTTTGGAATAGCTTGACACGCCAAAATGTAGCCACTGGCTTTATCCTCAGGTTCAAGGCCATCATCCACGTCCATATCAACATCACCACGCAACAGCTTCACTTTACAGCTACCACAGGAGCCTGCCCGACAGGAATTTTCAATCTCTACGTCAACATCATCAGCCACATCTAACACCGTCTGATCATGTCCGGCTTGGCTATTGACGTTTGAGAGGCTGAACACCACATTTTTACCAACAGCGACATTGTTTTCCGAAGCTGGAGTGGGAGGTGATAGCGCCTTTTTTGAAGACCCTGAACCAAACGCTTCTTTCTTGATATTTTTATTCGGCATACCGAGTTCTAATAACATGCTGGTCATTGCATCCATCATGGCGGGCGGCCCACATATATGCGCAGTTTTTGAAGCAATTTCTGGAACAAATTCGTTCACTAGATTAGATGAGAATCGGCCTTGTGGGCCCATCCATGATGTCCCGTCCGCTTGTGTCATACTCACGAGTACTTTTAAATTAGTGTGGCGCGCCTGCAGGTATCTGAGCTCTTGTTCGAAAATGAAATCGTTGGTTGTTCGCGTACAAAACAGAAAGTAAATTTCTCCTGACCAACATGTAGAAGTTAAATAACGTACAGCACTCATCATTGGCGTAATCCCTACACCTCCCGATATCAACACCACGCTAGTTGCTTCTTTACCGTTAAAATAAAACTTACCGCCGGGGGCTTTTATAGTAAGCATGTCCCCGATATTAACTGTGTCATGCATGTAACGAGATACAGTTCCGTGCTCTTCGCGCTTGATGGTTACTTCAAAGTAATTGCGCTCAGTTGGAGATGACGCAATGGTATATGATCGTTTTACCGGTTTATCGAAACCTTTGATGTCAAGCGTAAAGGTGACAAATTGGCCAGGCTCATAGTCAAACGGTAGTTCTTGACCATCGGAAAGTGCGAGCCGAAATGTTTTCACATCGTGTGTTTCACGAAAAATACCGATGACCAGCACATCGCCAACATATGCTGCTTTTCTTGAGTTGCGATCTGATGGCATACTTTGGCGTGCCAAAGAGGTGTCTGTTGACACCTGTTCTATATCTGTAACAGCAGTCGGACGTCGACTATTTTCTTTAATCACAGTGGTATTTGAAGTCTCAACATTTTTCAGCTCACCCAGTAGCGCTGATGCGCGGCGCATCTTGACCCCATAGATGTAAAACATAAGACTTACAAAACCCAGCAAGATAAACATAATTGCCGAATGTAATGGCGTCATACCAAATAACGTATTACTGCTTGAAGTGGGAGAGCTTGGTAATATATTCATCTGAGATTTAAACCAAGTAAGTGCAACTCTTCTGGGTTCTTGCCCATCTTGAATGGCACGTTTCGCAGCAAGACCACTGTCGAAGTGAGCAATACCTTCTTTAATGACACCAAGGGAATCTTGCATACTGGTAAGGTCATCCCTATCAGCCGCATTGGCAAGACTTTCAAATCCAGCGGTCAATTGCACTGTTCCTTGTTCCATTCTCGACGTGGCTTTCTGTAGCACTTCCATTTGTTGTTCCGGCGTCATATCATGCATCCGCATGAGAGTCGGATAGAGATCTTTGGGTTTGGGCGCCCCCATTTTTTCCATCATTCTATCCATCTGTTTTCCCATGGCGGGGCCCATCATGGAACTACCGTTTGCAGTTGTGAGATCTTGTGATGTTTTCGAGGTTAAGTCACTATTTGCCTCGGGATGATGGCTGGCATGCTCATCAGCATCAGACTGTTGTAGCGCATGGACACCCGATGGCGAAACTATTACTATGGCGCTAAAAATCAACGCACAAGATACAGAGAAAAAATAAATCCTTTGTCGCTTCATTGCGCCCTACCTGTATCCGATAACGCCAAGGTTTTTAGTGCTTCTAATTGTATGGGAGTTAACACTGATACGGCCTCGCCCACTAAAACAATGAACTCCAACCGCATGGCGCTATTCGCCGATTCTATTTGATTAATAACGTCTTTAATGACGCCATATTCGGGTTTACCTTCGGATGTCAAAACCCAAAGGCGCTGCTCTAAATCGTTACGTCGATTCGTTTGTGTATCTTGGATATTTTGCCATTTCGATTGAATGCCCAACAATTGAGACTGCTGAGAAGGGGATAAATTAAGTAACTCTGACTGGTCAAGGAAAAATGCTGCCTCGCCAATGTGGTACAAGTGCATGATGTCTTGAGCGCCTGGCAAGATTGTTGTTACAGACGTTTGCGTTTCGCCATTCTGTTTGGGAACCATACCCATCATGGACATGTTTTGCATCTTCATTTTACACATCATACCCATGCAGGATTTACCATCGTCTTTCACCATTCTGCCTTTTCCCATCATCATGGAATCTGTAGAACGGTCCATCGATGGATTGATTTGACCTGGCTGCATTGACTGCTGTGAGGTGTGAACAAGGCTTTTCGGTTGTGCAGCAAGTACAGTGTCCAAACGCAGTAAAGACGATTGTATTTTTTCAAAGTCAGCCGATGTCGTTTCAATCTGTTCTTTTGTTGACGTTGGAGCACTGTGACTTTGTTGTTCACTTTGCGCCAGAGCGGAACACGCAGTCGCGAACGCCACACTCAATACCAGTACCAATATTGGTGTCAAACGGTTAGTTGTTTTTATAAATCTAGTATTCACGATTTTATGCTCCCTCTTGCAAGGCTAGAATCCGCGGTCAAATTCAACCATGTCATACCGCGCTAGATCGCCATCAAGAACGGTTGCCTCAGCGAAATGTTTATCTTTAGTTTTGCCTAATCGAATTTTTCCGACAAATTCTCTTGAGTATCCGTCTTCTCCTTCCGATATGGCGAGTGGATCATAGACCGTACGATATACGTTAAAGACTTGATGCTCTTTGATACTGTCAGTATCTGAAACGCACACCACAACTTGTTTATCATCCACAGTGACAATTTGGCCGCTCATTATGTAATCGTGATAAATTTGACTCGCACAACCGCCTAAAAAACCGATAGAGAGAAAGGCTACTGCTAGTAATTTGAAAATTTTGCTCATGTGATCCTCCAACAATAAAACTGTATTGCTAGGCCCGTTATCATTCATAGAGGCCTAGCCCTGTAACTTTAATTTTTTTTGTGCTTATGAATAGGCTTCGCTTTTTGTGCGGTGTGCCCCATCATCTGCGCCATCATTTCTTCCATCATGGATATACGCATTTCCATCATTGAGATTTTATCGTCCGTCGACATTGCCCCGTGATCATGCCCCATGCCTTTTTCTGCGATCATTCCTTTACCATGCTCCGTTTGCATCATGTCCATCATGTCCTGCATTTTTTGAGCATGTTCTTGCAGCATAGCTTCTCGTTTTTGTGGATCTGATTCCTCTTTCACGGCATCCAAAACGACACGCATCTCAGCCATGTGTGTTTGCATTTTTTCCATCATACTGGCTTGCATCATTGGCATATCTGATTCACCCGAATGGGCATGAACCGGCACTACCGATAAGGTGGTTATTGCGAGTGCACTCACCAAAACCAACGTTTTCATTTTTTTCATCGTATTTTCCTATTAATTTGCTCAGTTGAGCGGTTTAAAGATAGTGTTGTACTCTGGCACCATAGACTTATGTGTCACTCACAGGTCAATAGTTATAGGGAATTTAAGTAATCTACTAAAGCCGCTATTTCTTCATCCGTAATAGGCATTTGGGGCATAGCAGACGCAGCGTTATTAAACTGTGGCTCTTTTACTTTTTTGATAAAAAAAGCTTCCCCTTTGCCCTCAATGACATCGTCAAGCGCAGGCCCTAAGGAGCCTCCGACACCTTGAACCTGATGACAGCCTTGACAACCATATCGAGTGAGTACGTCACGTGGATTGACTGTTAATGATTTAGCCAGAGTCACCTCTACCGGTTGAGCAGGACTAGAAGCTATTTCCATGAATTCAAGAATGGCTTTTACTTCGCTGCCGGTTAAATGCGCTTTTTCGCGCATGTGTGGCATGATCACTCTCCACTCACTGATAGAAAACTCACGCACAGGCCTACTGTTATGACAACGCGCACAGTTGTTATTAATTAACTCTGCGCCAGAAAGTGTGGTTTCATCGTCTGCCAAGTTCGGTAACGAAATAAATGTGATTAGTGCACATATAATTAATTTCTTGTTCATGATATCCCCTAGAATCCATAGCTGAATTGCACAGCAAACCGTGTATCATCAGGACCTTCAACTACGTCTGTATCTTCATAGCCCACCTTAATAACTGAACGAGGGTCCAACCAATAGTTGACACCTACCATCCAGCGCTCCGCTTCTTCAATTTTATTGGTTTCAGCATATTCAAGGACCAATTCAGTACTACCTAGGGATTGAAAAGCATGCCCAACGAAGAAAGTACCTTGTAAAAACCATCCATTGCGTGAAAATGAGTCAATAGTTTGCTCATGATCTCGCTCAACAAATGAGTCCGTTTCAGTTTTAATATACTCGCCTCTGATGATGGCGTGAGTACTAATAAAGTTGATATCAAACCCATTGGCTGTGATATCTAGTTGTCCTTGTTCGTCGTAGGCACCTTGATAATATGACGTTCCAATCTCGATTGAAGGTAGTAAGGCAATAGCCAGGCGGCCACCAAACGCTTTATTGCTATTGTTGTCAGAACTCGTCGCTTCAAATTCCACTTCCGGGAACGCCTCACCATGACCATCTTCTTCCGAATCAGGATCAGCTGCAGCAGAGGGTGCGAAAAAGCGAGCTATTAGATCATCATGATCATCCTCAATCTCTTCTTCGTCATGAGCAGCTTCAGAGCGCGGACCGTTTGTCATGAAAACATCCACAAACACCTTGGCCGAGCCGACTTGATAGACTTGCTGTGCAGCTACGCCTACGTCACTAAGAATAGGTAACAATGGATCCATTGCTTGGCTCGAGCCATGAGCGCCATAGACGCCGGGGGTCCATATACTTCTATTAATCCAACTAGGGTGCCAGTTGGCACTAAACTGCCCAAATGGTAAAAGGAATTTTCCGGCAGTTAATGTTGTGTTGTCGTTCAGGAAATAATGGATGTCAGCATATTCGAGCTCGGTTTCGGTCTCCCCGTTTTCGTCCAATCCAAACTCGAGTTCTGCTTCGACATGCATTTTGTCATTTAAACTGAATAAAAAAATGGGAACAAACCTGGCCGAAAAAGCATCGGTGTCGGCTACATCTGCACTTTCATATTTAACGTCACCGTATCCCACAAAGACAAACCGGTCGGTGGTCTCAGATGCAAGCAATGGTGACGATGTGATCATACCGGCCACAAAAATCATTGCATGCAACACTCCTTTATGTAATCGCATAATATTTCTCTTTTTAAATTGTTTTTCTTACCCACTAACTGGGTTGATTTACTTATTTGGCACTGCGTTGTTAAGTGCGCTTACGAAGTAACAAAAAACTCTATGGGAGGCGGGTGATTTGGCGGAACAGGTCTTTTGAGCACCTGATAACGATCTCTGTGATTTTTATCCGCTAGCGCCTCAATTAAAAAACAGGAGTGTGCTTCAAGAATGGCAAGCGGTGCGTTGGAAGACGAATTGTCCGTATAAAAACAGTCTGGGCAATAACAAGATGTGAAAGGCTCTTTTTGCTCATCATCGTGTGCACGTTCACCATTGATAAACACCGTCGATGCATGTTCATGAAATCCGATGTCACGTGTAGCATGGACACTCACCGATAACGTGTTGACCAGCAGTAGTGCTATCCAAATGTTTACTAACGAGAACCGAGTCACTGAACCTTACCCTTAAATGTTTATGTATTTAATCGTAGTGATTTCATTTCAAATGTAGTTGATTCAGATCAAAGCTTCACAACGAATCGATTACAGATTGATTACATTTCTGTAATCAAATCATTAACTTATTTATCCATTCAAGGACTTTACTTATGCTGAAGCTATCAAACATATAAGTGAGCTTTCACTCTTCTACGAAATAGGCTTTTAAGATGTTGTATCAACAGACAGCACTAATATCAGGCGCTAGCTCTGGTATAGGACTTGCGCTTACAAAAGAGCTTCTACTCTCCTACCCTTTTATCCAGATCGTTGCACTGTGTAGGAATCCAGACACTTTAAAGGAGCTTAAAAGGTCTTATGGGGATAGGATCAGAATCGAGTGCATCGATTTCACTAATAGGGATTGTATTAAAAGCCTTCAAAACGTTGTCAATCAGCATACTCACTTTAGCTACCTGATCCATTGCGCAGGTGTTGTCATGCCATTTGGAGATATTAGCAACGTCGCCCCTGATGAGTGGGAGGCAACCCAATGGATAAATGTCGAAGTACCTCGCCTTTTAACGCAGATATGCTTAAAAAAATTTAGTCATAGCCGCGTGATGTTTTTAACCAGTGATTTGCCTGTACAACCCGTTGCTGGGGCCTCAGCTTATTGTGTGAGCAAAGCATCATTAAATATGCTGTGCCAGTGTTTTCAACGTGAAGTCGATAACGATATTGCTGTTTTTACAACTGTGGCTCCTGGAAATGTCGACACCAAAATGCAGGAAACGATAAGGCAAGCTTCAAATCACGCGTTGCCTGCATCGGCGTTAATGCGCAGTATGTATTCAGCAAACAAGCTTTTACCTCCCCGATTAGTTGCACAATATCTGCGACAATTGCTGAGCGATATCACGCCAAACACTTTTGGTAGTCGAAGTTGGAATCTACTTGAGAGTATTGTTGAAGTTTCACCTGCAAAACAGACAAAAACAGATTCAATCACGCGTGCTACTGAAACAAGTTTGGTAGAACTGGCAAGTCTTGTTGACGGCGCATTCTGGTCACCGGGTAGTGCAGAATATGAAGAAAACAGGAAAGTATTCAATCAAGGTGTTTCGCGTTTTCCGTTAGTAATTATTCAACCTAAAACAAAGACCGATATTATACACATTGTCAGATGTGCAAAGCAGTTGCGCTTATCTATTACAATTAAGGGTCAAGGGCATGGTGTCAGTGGCATGTCGGTCCTTAACAATGCAATTGTAATTGATATGTCGATGTTTAAAACAACTGTACTGAATGTTGATAAGAGCTCAGTAAACGTCGGCGCAGGCGTAAAAAATAGTGAATTGGACCATTTTCTAGCGCAACACAATAAAGTGGTTCCTTTGGGAACCTGCCCCGATGTTGGTGTTGTCGGCGCAACATTGGGAGGGGGGATCGGTTTTTTGTCCAGAAAGCTTGGTTTGAGTTGCGACAATGTGCTCGCGTTTGGATTGATAACTGCTGACGGTAAAGTAAGACAAGTGACAGAATCCCAACATGCGGATTTGTTTTGGGCATTAAAAGGGTGTGGCCATGGTCAATTTGGCGTTGTGACCGATGTCACGTTTAAATTACATGATGCCCCCCAAAATATTGATGGCCGAATACTCGAGTGGCCATTATGTCACGCACGATCTATTCTTAGGCAATATAGCAAAACAGTGCTCAGTGATAACAGATCGGTTTTTCTATATGCATATCTCTCGCGATCGATGCACGATAAAGCACGAATTTCGATAATGGGGTTTAGTGAGGACTCGGTGCAGGGTTTGGATTCTGTAGCCAAATGGCAAGACGGTGCCAAATTGTTAAGTAGGCGGTCGCAATACGTTGAATGCCAATCCAATGACTACGATAGTGATCTGAGTTTGTATTGGCGAAATGGCATAATTGAAGGCGAGCTATCAGACGAATTCATTGAAACACTTTTATCGTGTTACCGAGCTTGTCCGGGAAATTCAGGTGGATTTATGCTAGACCCGCTTTGTGGCGCTATTCAGGATGTAAACGCTGACGATTCGGCATTTATTCACCGCAACGCTTCTTTCGTCTGTAGTATCACAGGGATCACTCAAGCTGAATGTGACGATACTGAAGTTATCGATTGGGTGAATAAATCTTTCGATTTGCTATTACCGTTTTTTAATGGTCATTCTTACCAAAATTATGACATGGGGAATGGGTCGCCACTTGCTCTTTACTACGGCCAACACACAGCTCGTTTGAAATTATTAAAACAACAATACGATCCTACTGGTCTGTTTATGAGCTCTCTTCTGCGCCCTGACTAAAAGTTTTTTAGTCATTGCTGTGACGATTTCGATATTGTGAACGTATGTTCTACCCATATTGAATTGGCATTGTGGTTACTTGTAACAAGGAAATAGTTTATGAAAAGATGGATATGTTTGTTTCTTGTGATGTCATCATCGCTCGCACATCCAAATGATCGTGAGCATGGCGATTTTTACAGAGGATTAACTGGTCTTAAAGCACAAATTGATGAAATTAATCGTGACTTGATTTTGCTGGAAAATGCCACCCTTTCGAGTTCAGAAGTCAACAGGCGACTGGCTCGGATTGAGCAACAAATTGATGACGCAAATAAGAAAATTTCAGAGGCTTCTGACGCAGAGTTACGTGAGTTGAGTGCTCAAGAGTTAGAGCAGGTAAAGCAGTCTTTGCAGGTTCTCAACATGTAAGACATTCGAATGCAATTGCAACCCCATTTAAATCAACTGCATAAATCGACTAAATCTGAAACACTACTCGCTTCTTGGATGAACCATGTTCAAAGTTCGCGAACGAAGGCAGTTAAAGATGAAGCTGAAAGCGACTTAGTTGCCTTGAGAGAAGCAACGGATCGTGAACTGATAGAACTACAAATGAACACGCAGCGGCAAATTAATTCACTGACTGAGAGGCACGAAAACGATATTGTTCGCCTCACTCAAGACCATAAGGAAGAAGTAAGGCGTCTTGAGCAATTAAATTTAGACAAGGTTCAATATGCAGAGACAGCATTTGAAAATCTAATGGGAGAAACAGAAACACAAAATGGGCTGATATTTAAAAACCTCGCGGTCTCCATATATCTTCGCCGGTTCTTAGTGGAAGATGGTTACGATCGGTTTTTTAACGACTTAACGCTTACTTCAATTGATGAAACAGCAACGGTTCGGTGTGATCCAAGCATATTAAGAGAAGTGATTTCAATTCAAGAGCACGCAATTTCACGGTTTGAAAAAGTCAAAAACAAGCTAGAAGATGCTAAAATGCTGTATTACGAAGCATTACTAGATCTTGCATTTTATGAGGCTGAAATGTCGCGGTTTGGTATATTGAATGTCGATGCGACACAACGGATCAATGAAAACCTTGTAGCTTTTGAGCAGAATTTACTCTTTTGGTTAAACGAAGAACGAAGCGAATACAAAACACCAGAGCGGTTACCGCGTTTCATTTTTCGCGTAATCTGCATGGTAGACAGCTTGGTTTTTATCAGGGGATGTTTGAAACTTCACGAAATATCTGAAGAAAAACCCGCTAAAGACGAAATGTTATCACAAGTGTCTGCATTGCTGGTAGAAAACGATATGGCTACTGTAAGACAAATAACTGACGTAATAGAGTCAAAAGAATGTAGCTCATTGTGGTCAAAATACACCAACTTCAAAGAAGAACGGCCAAAACTGTTCGAGTATTAACGATAGTCTGGGTTTGTTGGCACTAAAAGCACAATCTTCTCCGAATTAATCTTGCGTTGCTGTAAACACATTAGCGTTGATATCGAGAGTGTATCGACACACGCATTTGCGCGCAAGCGCATATGCGTTTATCAAGCATTACTCTGCTGCCTTGACTCTACCTTCCCTCATAATGTGCATATCTCATCGTAATTTTATGTCTGCGGCAGCATAGCGGATATTAATTACTGAAGGTGATTTATGGCAAAGTAAAAGGTGCATAGTTACACCGATGAGCTAAACCAATAGATAGTACCAAACAGCGCAAAAAAGATAGGTTGATGCAATATGTAAACCGCTAAACTATGCCGTCCGAGAAGAGTCAAGTTATTCGGGATATTCCATTTTGCAAACGGATCAAATCCGCTTTTCAAAACGTGCCCTATCGCAATACCAAACAATACAACACCTATCCATGGAAAAATTGCAACGTAATCGTTTGGAGAATGAGGTAGTGACAAACTGATCAGATTAAATGGCCATTTACTGGATACTAGGCCAATGTTAAACAACGTGACCGCAACAAAACCCAACAACAGCGACAATATGGGTTTTCTAATCAACGGAACACACAAAACACTCGCTACAGCAATAAAATGCAATACGCCAAAGAATATCCAGTTTGCATTAAAAAAATAATACGTAAAAAGCGATATTACCGCGGCCCAGAACGCTATGGAAAACAGCCGCAGTAAAAACATTTTTAGACTAAATTTTCGATAATTCCCGAGCACGAGCGACGCGCCTACACTCACGAAGAAGAGCGTCAATATTACATACCGAAACTCCCTCCACCCTTTTCCATTGGGGACATTCCAATCAACCCAACCAAAGAAACGAAGGTCGTAAGCAAAATGGAATACAACCATCAACACAATGGCTAACGTTCGTATTGCATCCAATGTGATATTGCGATTTTGCACGGAATTCAACGTTGTTAACGGTGCTTATGTGGCTTATTATCACGGGTAGATGAATGCGAATGAATGACCTTCCATCCTTCATCAGTTCGGCGAAACAAATAGGTTTGAAATCCTTTTTTATCAAAAACTGCGCCGGTTTTGCGTACTTCTCCTGAAACATTTACTGTCGTAACTGCCCAAGCGAAGTCTCCTTCAACGTTTGTTTCGATATCTAGAATATCAATGGTCAATCGTTTCAATACCTCTTTTTCCGGCTCTACATGATTTTTGACCAAATCCTCTAACCCTTTATTCTGACCGCCTGACTCAATGTAACGCGCACCTACCTGGCCAAGATAATGTTGATAGAACGGCATACCGTTACCAGACTCCCACCCCTTTTCAATATCTTGGATCATTTCTAGTATCTCGGTTTCGTCGTTCGTTTGCTCAGACGCATAAATGTATGGTGATGTGGCTAAAAAAATAACAACGCAGCTTGCATAGAAAAGTTTCATCGTTTTGACCTTTTTATTTTAGTTTGGTGGGGAGTTAGTGAGACCAATGAATATGACTGATTTTCCACTGTCCATTGATCAGCGTTAAAAAGAGCGTTTCATTGCCTGTCCTATCAATATCTCGACCTTTATAGTTTCCAGAAGTGTGACTTCTTGAAATGGAGACAGCTGTATTACCATGCACACGAACATGATGCTCAATCGTCTTCGTGGTTACGGCAGATGAAAATTGCATGTCTGCTTGCAAATGATGTGCACGATATTCGTCGGCACTGCGCTCAATTCTGCCACCTTCCAAAATAAGGACATTATCGGCAAGTAAGCTCATGACTGTCTCTGCATTAGCGTCGGAGAGTGCTTTGTGGAATTGTTTTGCTATTATTCCTGCGTCGGAGTCTAGCCCTGAGAACATAGGACTATTACTGGTGTCGTTATGCGTTTTATCATGAGCATTAACACAGTTAGTTAACAGCAAAGGAAAGAGTATGATTGACAACAAGTAGATCTTTTTCATTTTGTGTTTCTTCAATAATTGGGGCCTACGGCGGTACTTAACACCACCGTCACCATTAAAATAGATATCCCTATACAAAGTTCGATTTGGATTGATTTTTTAAGCGTTCGAGGACTGGTTATGCCGGTTAAAAGCTGAGGAACCAATCGCAGTTTGTGTAACAACGCGATTAGAAAGATAGCACCAACAAACAACAGCTTAACAAGCAATACAAAGCCGTAGTTTGTGTCGAGCAAACTGCTAACAGAACGCACAAGTTGCCAAGCCAGTAGTAAACCAGCAATAATTAGCCCCCCAATGGGGTACATCGCCGATTTCCCAAATTTTGTCATGACATGGTGCAAATTGGGGGTAGAAAGCTCTACGCACGTCCTTGAAAGAGGCCAGAGTGAACCCACCCACGCGAGCGCAATAACGGCATGAGCAGCCAGGATAAATTTTAAACTAGGTTGTAACTGTTGAGTATGCCCAGTTAACGTAAATGTATACCCAAATCCTGCCAACGCAATAACAATGAAAATTCCAAGAGAGAGACTTGAAATAAGGGCGGTTTTTCTAATTGAATGACCTAAATAGGTTAAATATAGTAGCGCACTTGCGAACAGCACTAGTCGACTTTTTGCAACATCTCCGAGCGTTGAATGCGCGACCATCTCTCGCATAATGGGGTCAAACATACCAGCGTATCCAGATTGAGCGAGCTGCCCAACCTGAAACAAAAAGTCAAAAGCACTAAAAATGATGCCAATGACCGCAAACAAACACATGTGCCTTGTTACCGTTGTTTGTAAGCTTGCGGGTAAAGTAAATTTGGTGTCAATATCAGTATTGGTAATGCACAAAATCCAACCACCACCAAGCAGCGCTGATACGCCGAGATAAACACCAAACTTTGAAATCAACAACCCCAACTGCCAAATGTCCATAGCGTCCTCTAATGGTTGCCGTGCGTGCTGTCGTGCTTTTTATCGTTATGTTTCATCATTGAAGCATGCACCATAAAACTAAAAGCCCCTTCCATTTTGTGACCGTCCTGACCTAGCAACATCCAATTGACAGTGTATGTATCTACTGGTAATCCGGGTAATTCGTAACTAAAGGCACTAGCGAGTTCCGTACTTGGCTTAAACTCAAACGGAATGGTTTCCCCACTTTTCGATTGCAATGTGACTCTAGCCAACCTTACAGGCTTGGTAAAAACCAATGATAGTTCAGGTGGAGATGACATCAACATTGCATTATCCTTAGGCGTAGATGTCTTGAGTGTTGTGTGAGCAAAAGTTGAAAAACTTAAGGCTATCATGAGCATTGAAAAGAGTAGTTTCATTCAGAGTCTCCTTAGACTTGATGGGTTGTGGATGACGCAAATGCTTCAACAGTGATGGCATTTGGGTCAATGGAATAGTCGATCAACATGTCTTTAACGTCTTTCATCATCGCGCTGGGCCCACATAAAAAAAACAGACATTGATCTTTTGCATGATGCGCTTCTAGAAACGAGCGAAGTGGTAACTGGACATGTCCCGTCGCTCCAAACCATATATTCGAGGCCCTAGACACCACGGGACAATAGCTAAAGTTTGTGAGTGTGGTTTCTATATCCTTAAACCAGTTGTGATTGGCCAAATCTATTGGGTGACGAGCGCCATAAAAAAGCACTACTGATTGTGTTACCTGCAATCCGAACAGAAGCTCATCTATCATTGATTTAAGTGGTGCTATACCTGAACCGCCGCCGATTAACACAAACTCTTTTTTATGAAAATCATGTGGCAATGAAAAGCCGCCATAGGGCCCCTCAATCTCTAACACACTGCCAATACCGAGATTACCCAATACATGCGAGCCGTTCCCTGGTTTCAGCATGGAGGAAGGCGCTGGTTGCATTTTGATATTAAAAGTAAGGTAGCCTGCCCCTTCACAGCGGTTTGCAACTGAGTAGTAACGGGTGACACTCGGGTGAAAAAAACTTGATCTTTCGCTGCAAGGCCAAAATCGGCGGAAACGTCTAGGCAAGTCAGGAGGGCATCCTCGAGTTTTACCTTTAGATATCGAAAACTTGAAATAACAACCAGGTCGAAACACGAATGTCTCAGGGGAATGATATTTGAATTTCAACTCTTTAATAAAAGGTGTCAAAAACTCGTTATTGACCAACTCTGCAGATATCGTTTGAAGTAAAGTATTTGTGTCTACACGCACTATGCTTGTTTGGCCAACCACGCGCTGACAGGCTAGCCGATAGCCTGCTTTTAGCTGATCTTTTGATAATTGGTAGCGATCTGCAGTCAAGACTGGGTCCGTTGGCTTGATCACTACACGACAACGACCACACGTTCCGCTGCCACCACATTGCGATTCAATCGATATTTTATTTCGCTGTAAAATTGACAACAGATTATCAGTTACTCTGCCTTCGATGCGATGTTCAGCCTCTTTGTCATCGATGACAGTGAGCCACTTTTTCGTTCTTTGTGTTCCTGGTACGGCAGGTTTAGTCATCATGATTTGCAACAACCACGTCACACCTGTGATACTCATCACCAAAGTAAGCAGTGCAAAAAGCTTTATCCACCAATGGTTGAATGACCCCGAATTTTGATAGTCCATGAAATGCAGCATCATTAACAGTGAAGTCCATTCACTATTTTCATTGAGCACCGCTACGATATCTCCCGATGAAGCACGTAAATATATATGAGTGCTGAACTCATCAAACACCGCTACTTTCCAAAGCGGTGATTTCTCTTTGGGTAGTTCAGAGAATGGAGGCTGCACAAGAGACACGTTCGTGATTGGCGAAGTGAATTGAAATTTACTGGTTACAAGCCGGCGAATGTCAACTTCATTTAAGTTAAACTGCTCTCCTGTTACCGCATCGTATAGTTCATATGTTTTCTCTTGTTCATGCTTAGAATATTCTGTCATGACTCTATAGACTGATTTCCCTAAGAGATTAACAAGCTCTATTGAAATCGCATTTGGTGACAACGCTAGAAGCTGTTTGATCGTCATTAGTTCTTCATCGTTCTCTGACAAATCCACACCGTTCTCTACGCGCTTTTCTATGGTCGGGGCTGAGTGCATTTGCCCTAACAACAATCCAGTAGACAACCAAATCAGTAATTGTACAGCCACTATCAGTGCGAGGTATTTATGCAAGAAACGACTAAACATGCTAAAGACATTTCCTCTTAGGATTTTTTATTGATCCTGGCAATAAATAAATGCCGAAAAAAACACCCAACAAGCTTAACGATGAGATGGTAATAAGGAGGGTATTGGCTACGTCTTCACCGTCTTGGTAGTCCATAATATGAATACGCCAAAACACGTCAAAAATATGCCAAGGAAGGTGTCGCACATATTCTATGTTTCCGGTATCTCGGCTAACATAAACGACTGGAGCGAGCATGCCCTCAAATTTAACTTCCCATAGTGGTCGGCCGCGCCCTCCCACTACGTGATTTTCTGACGACAACAATTCTACACTTTCTACCGGGTAGCCTTTACGTAGTTGAGAAGCAGCGATTGCACCCGCGAGAACAGGATTGACGGGCTTTAGCTCATTACCTGTGATACTGTCAACACGTTTTATTTGGTCATTATCAACAACCTGATAAATGAGCCGACCTCGCTCAGAGCTAAGTAAAATGGAACTCGCCCCCGGATACATATTAATAATGTCATTAAATTCAACGCGCGTCGTCGCATTGCTTTCCAATGGCGCAGGCGACTCAATAAAATGGTCACCGTGAATGTAGTGGATATCAAACCAGACCATGTAAAGGCCGCTTAACGACCAAAACAACACCTGCCCGCCGACAAGCAGCATAAGCCAACGATGTGAACGGCGAACAGGTACTTTCATTACGCAACGACAGCCAGGTTCTTGAGCTGTTGTTTGCGCCACATTAAATAAATGGCAGGTAATATGAGTAGTGTCAGAATAATCGCACTAACCATTCCCCCCACCATCGGCGCCGCAATACGACTCATGACTTCGGACCCCGTACCAGAGCCATATAACACCGGCAGCAATCCAAAGATGATAGTGGCCGTTGTCATCATGACGGGACGAACACGCAATCCTGCACCGTGCAGTACTGCCTCGGTCAACATGTTGACGCTCGGTAAGGTACCCTCTTCTTTGCATTTATCCATCAGTGCCTGATATTCATGATTAAGATATACAAGCATAATGACTCCGATTTCTACAGCGACACCGGCCAGAGCAATGAAACCTACGCCCACGGCCACGGAGAAATTAAAGCCTTCGATGTACATAAGCCATATGCTACCAACCATCGACAATGGCAACGTTCCCATAATAATGGCTACTTCAATGAAGTTTCGGAAGTTGAGGTACAATAGAATAACGATGATAGCGAGCGTCAAAGGCACAACGTATGTGAGCTTCTCCTTTGCCCTTAACATATACTCGTATTGGCCAGACCAATTAATTGAATAGCCGGCGGGTAAAACGAGTTGTTCAGCAACAACTTGCTGCGCGTTAGCCACATACGTGCCTATGTCTACACCATCGATGTCAACATACACCCATCCATTGAGCCGCGCGTTTTCACTCTTGATACCCGGCGGTCCGTCTTCGATATAGACGTCAGCAACATCAGCTAGGGCTATACGTTTTCCTTGTGGTGTCACTACAGGTAACAAAGAAAGCGACTCTGGAGAGCTTCGGTATGACTGCGGATAACGAATATTTACTGGATAGCGCTCCAGCCCTTCTACACTTTGTGTTACGTTAACACCGCCAATTGCACCGGAGACAATTTGCTGAACATCAGCGATATTGAGCCCATATCGGGCGGCTTTTTCGCGATCAATGTCGACTTTCAAGTAGCGACCGCCAGCGACGCGTTCAGAATACACTGATGCCGTGCCATCGACGTCAGTTAATATTGACTCAATTTGTTGGCCGATTTTTTGAATTTCCATTAGATCGGGACCACCAATTTTAATCCCAACAGGAGTTTTAATTCCTGTGGCAAGCATGTCAATTCGGGTTTTTATTGGCATCACCCATGCGTTGGTTAAGCCCGGTAAATTGACCACTGCATCAAACTCTTTAATAAGGTCCTGCGTGGTCATCCCTTCTCGCCATTGTTCTTTGGGTTTCAATTGAATGAATGTCTCAATCATGGTCAGTGGCGCGGGGTCCGTCGCCGTATCCGCCCGCCCTACTTTGCCAAATACCGTTTCTACTTCTGGCACGGTTTTTATTAATTTGTTGGTCTGTTGAAGAAGCTCTCGTGCCTTCCCGATTGATATGCCGGCATAGGTGGTTGGCATATACATCAAATCGCCTTCGTCAAGCGGGGGAATAAATTCACTACCAATTTTATCAATTGGCCAAAGCCCGATAGCCAAGACAATCAATGCTGCGACCATCGTTGACTTTGGAAAGCGCAAAACTGTCTTGAGCGTCGGTATGTATAAAAACGTTAAAAACTTGTTGACTGGGTTTTTGTGTTCAGGCAACACCTTTCCACGTACAAAATACCCCATTAAGACTGGGACCAGTGTAATCGCAAGTGCCGCTGATGCAGCCATTGCATATGTTTTCGTATAAGCAAGAGGGGAAAACATCCTCCCTTCCTGGGCCTCAAGCGTAAAAACAGGTACAAAACTAACCGTAATGATCAACAAACTGAAAAATAACGCAGGTCCAACTTCGACCGCAGAATCGATAACAACCTGCCAGCGATTTTCCTTGGTAAGAGGCGTCTTTTCCATGTGTTTGTGCATATTTTCAATCATAACGATCGCACCATCACTCATGGCGCCAATGGCAATAGCAATGCCGCCCAACGACATGATATTGGCATTGATCCCTTGCATATACATAACGATTAGCGCGGTAATGATCCCGACAGGAATACTGATGATTGCGACGAGTGACGACCGAACATGAAAAAGAAAAGCGACACATACCAAAGCGACTACGATAAACTCTTCCACTAGTTTCGAAGCTAGGTTATCAACGGCTCTTTCAATTAATGCGGAACGATCATAAACAGTGACCACCTCCACGCCATCAGGTAGTCCTTTTTTTAAGTCCTCTAGTTTTGCTTTGACGCCATCTATCGTTTTTTGAGCATTCTCACCAAAACGCATCACGACAATACCGCCGACTGTTTCCCCTTCGCCGTTTAGCTCTGCTATACCGCGGCGCATTTGTGGACCGATATCTACAGTGGCAATATCCCTTATTAAAAGCGGTGTGCCATTGTCATTGACGCCAAGAGGAATGGTTTCGATATCCTTCTTATCAGAAATATACCCCGTGGCACGAACCATGTACTCAGCTTCTGCAAGCTCCACTACAGAGGCCCCAACTTCTTGATTTCCTCGCTTTATTGCCATCTGAATATGAGAAAGCGGTATACCGTAAGCGCGGAGTTTTTCAGGATCTACTTTCACTTGATACTGTTTCACCATACCCCCTAGCGCCGAGACTTCGGACACGCCAGGCACAGTTTGGAGCTCAAATTTCAAGAACCAGTCTTGCAAACTGCGTAATTGAGAAATATCGTGTTGGCCGGTTCTGTCGACCAATGCATACAGATAAACCCAACCAACGCCTGTGGCATCTGGACCTAATTGCGGCCTGGCGTTTTCAGGTAGATTGGGGGCAACTTGCGATAAATATTCAAGCACCCTGCTTCTTGCCCAATATAAGTCGGTATCATCATCAAAAATGATATAAACGTAGGAGTCACCGAAAAACGAATAACCTCGAACCGTTTGTGCACCCGGTACGGAAAGCATGGCGGTCGTTAGCGGGTACGTTACCTGATCTTCTACAACTTGTGGCGCTTGACCAGGATAACTCGTTTTGATTATCACTTGGACATCGGATAAATCTGGGATCGCGTCTACTGGCGTATTTTTCATTGTAACTAAACCGCCACCGACTATGATGATGGTTGCGAGTAAAACAAAGAAGCGGTTTGAGACCGACCAACGTATGATTGCTTCTATCATTCGTGCGCTCCTTCATGTTGGCTGTGATCCATCGTTCCTTTATCAGATGCTTGTATATGTAATGTGGTAATAACGTACGCACCGTCTTGGGTTTTGGTAATTTCGATGTGCAGTCGCATACCAGCGGTAATGTCAGATAAATCAATCTCATTAGCGACGTTGAAATCCATTGTCATTGCAGGCCAATCCCACGCCTCAATAGGGTCATGTTCAAGGCTTAACTGGTTGTTAGCACTCATCACTGCATTGACCGTTGCTTGAGTCCACACAGCGTCGACAGCGGTACTTGTTTCACTACTTGCCTCTTCAACAACATGAATGGTAGAAACAAGATATTCGCCACTTGAGGATTTTGAAATTTCAATATGCGCAAGCGTTCCAGAGGCCAAATCAGACAAGGTTATGTTATCTGCCACATTAAAATCCATCGTCATCGCGGGCCAATCCCACTCTTTTATCGCGGGATGATCGACATTTATCATTCGATGCCCATCCATTACAGAATTAATCTTGACTTCAGCCCAAACGCTTTCAGACATAGTCGCCTGTGTACTTTGTGCTGAATCGATAATGTGCACGGTTGTCACTACATATTGACCATCAGTTTGCTTACTGATCTCGATATGTGCCGATGAACCACCTTTGACCGTTGCTAAATTGATATGCTCCGCTACCACAAAATCCATGGTCATCGACGGCCAATCCCATTCTGGAATTGGACCATGTTTTGCAGTTATCATGTTGTGAGAAGGCATCACGTCTGTGATCATCACCTCTGTGAAGACCGATGTTGGACTTTCTTCAGGGGGTTCCATTCGCTTAAAGTCAGAGCTAATACTGCTCTCTGAATCAAGCATAAATTGAGCGGAGGTGACAATGCTGTCACCATCGATCAGTCCTTCAAGTACTTCTGTAAACTCGTCAACCACTCGCCCAATTTTGATTGCAACTGATTTAAATTTTCCATCTCCCAATGCCAATACAACGCGATTTTGATTGCCTGTTCGAATAACCGCTTCGGTTGGCACGATCAAGTTGGTCGAATCCATATCAGAGTGGATAGTCACTTGAGCGAACATGTTCGGCTTTAACGTATAATCTTGATTAGCAAAGCGAAGACGCACACGCAGTGTGCGGGTACTCTGTTCAAGGGTTGGGTAGACGTAGTCTACAACGCCTTGCCACGTCTTTCCGGGGAGGAAATCTAATGTCATAGTAACAGGCAGCCCTTCCACTATTTGGGCGGTTTGTCGCTCAAATACCTCTGCATCAACCCAAACCTCATCCAATGCACCAATCGACATGACTGTAACGCCAGGTTTTATAAAGAAACCTTCTCGAATGTTTAAATTATCTACGAATCCGGTTTGGGGCGCGGAAAAGGTAACGGTTTGCTGAACATTTTTTGTTTTTGTTAACGTCTCCACGACGTCTTCAGGCACTTGCAATGCATTTAAGCGAGAACGAGCAGCTACGATCAGATCTTTGTTGTTTCTGCGCATAGCAAGCAGCAATTCTTCTTGTGCATTCACTAACTCAGGCGAGTATAGAGAGTAAAGTGGTTCCCCTTTTTCAACATATTCTCCAGATGCTTTTACATGCAGTGTTTCTATCCAGCCTTCAACGCGAGGATGCACATGGATTAATGTTTCTTCGTTGTATTGAACGTACCCGACAGTTCTAATAGGGACATGCAGCGCGCGGCGCTGCACTTTCGCAGTTCGAACACCAAGATTGTTCTCCACATTTGGCGCTATAGTAATTGTTCCTGGGCCCGCATCGCCACTTGAACTTTCTTCGTAGACAGGAATGAGATCCATGCCCATCGGAGACTTTCCTGGTTCGTCTCTGCGGTAATTTGGGTCCATCGGCGCAACCCAATACAACGGTTGCTTCTCTTCGTTTTGCTCATTATTCGCGGTGGATGATGAAGATGGTGTCAGAAACGTGAATGCCAACGCAGTCATAATACCGCCTGCTACCCCGCCTATGACGAGTGCTTTAATTGTGCTCATTGTTGTTCTCCGATTTGAGACAAAGGAATACCTGCGTTGGTATCAAAGTAATAGTTGAGTTGAATTTTTGTTTTGACCAAATCCACACTGATATCCAGTGCGTCAATTCTGGCATTAAGATCCGCAATACGAGCGCGCACTACCTCAGCAAAGTCTCCTTCGTCGTTGGTATAAGCATTGAGCGATGCCTCAGCTTGCTCTTGCATTTGCTCTAATAATTCGAGTTCGTACAGCGCTTGTCGCTCCATTAATCGCTCATTTTCCGCATATAAAGACTGGATGTATGACATCATTTCTCTGAGGACTAAGCGCTTGTCGGTTTTAATGGCTTCAGATAGGCTTACGGCAGCCGAAACCTCTTGGTCTTGGCGGTTTTCTGTAAAAAGAGGTACATCGAAACTTACACCCATCGATAAAAAATCTGCTCGACTTGTACCGTCGGGCGTGTCGTCTCTGTAGGCGTAACTAGCGCTAACCCCCCATTGTGGCTTGTATTTTTCTTTGGCAAGGTCAATACCGGTTTGGCTGGCGCGAATTCTTTGCTCTATCGAGAGGATCAAAGGGTGTTGATTGAGAACCATTGCAAGCGATTGTTGATCTCTGCGCTCAAGTATTGTTCTCATATTCTGCCCCATGTTTTCGATCTCAGGTAGGGCATGCGGCAACGTTAATCGAGAAAAGGCATCAAATCCCGATTGACTTGGATAATTTTGATCTCTAACTAGCCACTCTAGAAGCTTCCCTGTGGCTCTTTCTTCTAATGCTCGTAGTTTAGTAAGTCGGTCTTCCAACCTTGTTAATTCCAACTTTGCACGAACGATATCTTGCTGATTTACGCGTCCAAAGGTAGTTGAATAATTTGCCTTTGCGATATCGCTGAGCTGTTCAAACAACGCTTTATCTTCATCAATTAGCTTTACACTTTGCTGCGCCCGATATATTTCTAACCATAAGTTTGATACTTGAACGCGTGCTTTGGCCACTCGGTCGGCTCTCATCAGGGGATGCTCTGCTGCTTGCTCCCGCAATTGACGAGACCTTATGGCTAACGAATCACCACGAGGAAACATCTGTGACACACCTACTTTTAGCTGAGTCATGGGTTCTTGATCAAACGCAAAACCATCAGTGGGTACATTTGCTAAACCGATGTTGACAACGGGGTCTGGTAGGCTCGAGGCGACGACACTACTGGACAATGTGGCACGTTCACGATGTGCACTGCCAACGAGCCATGGATCATTTTCTACCGCTATTTCTATTGCACGTTTGAGCGTTAATTTTTCATCCGCGATAGCGGGAGATACCATCGAAAACGAGAGCGCTCCCCAAATAAAAACAAAAAGATAAAACCGGTTCATTAGAATTGCTCCTCATAGGTGTTGACTTCAGCATAGGTCGTAACTGAACCATCTACATTAAGTTGCAATACAAGATAACGTTGGAATCGTTCGTCAACTTCCATACCCGGCGATCCAATTGGCATGGCTGGAACGCTCAACCCTAAAGCCCCTTCAGGAGGGTTTTCTAAAAATTGTTGGATGTATTTTGCGGGTATGTGTCCCTCAAATACAAACCCGTCCTGAGAAAGAGCAGTATGGCAGGAGCGATACTGGGGTTCGATGCCATGTTTATCTTTAACTCTGGACATTAGCGCGACATTTGTCACATCTGTCTCAAAACCATGTTCTTCAACATGTCGTACCCATTTTTGACAACATCTACATGTTCTACTTTTGTAGACGTCTAATGGAATTTTCGGGGCCTGTGTTGCAGACTTTGCATCATTATTTGCCTGCTGGACATCACTGCACGCCGTTAAAAAGAGGACTACGGAAACCAGAGCCCAAAACGGAATATTTTTTTTCATAAACAACTCTCACATATATTGAATTTCGCACGCTTCACGATGGAAACATCACGTGCAGTATCTGTTAGTCTTTACATCGACTAACCTGATTACACGAGAGGGTATTTTGGGGGGCGTAAATGTATAGCGATAAAGACTTTATGCAGCCTTGTTTGTCTGGTTAGGGCTCGGGGGTTCAACAGTTTTGATGTTTCGAAATTCGCCCCAGTCAACATGCCGAGCTGAAAAACAGCCATGGGACAACAGCAATCTTGATTGCAACAACTCTCTGATGCGTCATATGTTGAGTGGTCCATGTGATGACCGATTCTGTTATCTATTTCATGCACCATATCGCTTGCACATGGCGTAGCTACACTCGCGAAAGACCCGCTTACTTGCACGCTCAACAAAGCGATAACAACGAGGTATTTGACGAATGTGAGTTTCACTTGAACCTGGCCCTTTTAATAAAACATGGTTTCACACCTTAATAACGCAACAGAGAATAGCAAATGGCCCTGACAGACAGATTACCTTGACATTACAATTTTGTAATCATGGGCGATATTGATGGCGAAAGCGTATTTTTAGTTGAATATTCGCAACTGCGGGCTACGATGTAGCGCGCCCATTATTATATCGAATACTCTGTTGGTTGCTCGCATGCGTTTTATTATTGGTATATTAACAGCATTTTACCATTGCGGTGTATTCAACTGGCTCACTCCATTGAATTAAAACTATGCAGCAGGTTAATCACATACCATGAAAATACTCGTAGTCGAAGACGAAGTAAAAACCGGCGATTACATCAAACAAGGGCTCATTGAATCCGGCTTTGTTGTAGAATTAGTGCGTACTGGCCTAGATGGTCACCACAAAGCGATGATTGGTGATTATGAATTAATTGTACTCGATGTAATGCTACCCGACATTGAAGGTTGGAAAATCCTGTCTTCATTAAGAGAGTCTGGTAAGTATACACCCGTACTTTTTTTAACCGCCCGCGATCACGTTAATGACAGAGTCAAAGGACTTGAGTTAGGCGCAGACGATTATTTGGTAAAACCGTTTGCTTTCGCGGAACTCCTCGCAAGAGTGCGCACCTTGATCAGAAGAGGGACATCTGTCCCTAACAATACATTACACATTGCTGATTTGGAGCTTGACATACCTTCTCGTGTTGCGAAGCGAGGTGGCAAAGTAATCAATCTGACAACTAAAGAGTTTACACTGCTTGAACTTATGGTTAGACGTCAAGGTGAAGTATTGCCCCGTTCTTTGATCGCCTCTCAGGTATGGGACATGAATTTTGACAGTGACACCAATGTCATTGATGTCGCTATCCGTAGATTGCGCGCAAAAATTGATGATGACTTCTCTGTAAAGCTAATTCAAACTGTCAGGGGGATGGGCTATAAAATGAGTGTAGATGATAGTAACGAATAAACTAAAACGACCGAACTCTCTTGCATTTAGAGTCACAATACTTGTCGGCATTACTGTATTTTTGTGCCTTACAATCATTAGCTTAATCGTTCAACAATCAATTGCAACGCATTTTGCTGAACAGGATGCCGATGAGTTAAACGAGGTATTCCATGCTGTAAAACGAAAGCTTGGCGAAGCATACACTGAAAAAGTAACACCTTCGAGTATCCTCTTTGAAGCAGTGTCTGGTCATCATGGAGTCTATTACCTTGTGCAAAACGAAGATAGAGAAACCGTATTTTCGAGTATAGGCGTTGACTTGCACAAATACCCCGGTCAATTGTTTGATAACGATCGCATAACGCCTGATATGTTGACCCTCTTTTTTGATGGATCCCATATGTTGCGAGCAACTGAAGTTCTCGTGACCGTTAGCACGGATCAGAATAAGTCTACATACCGTGTTGTGGTAGCCTCCAACATGGAATTTCACATGAATTACATGGAAGACTTTGAAAAGACGTTATGGGGCATTATTTTCGTGTCTGGTTTGATCACGATAATAGTGGCACGTTTTGCTGTGTATCGAGGCCACTCGCCGCTACGAAAACTGAGTAGAAAAATAGGTTCTATTACTGCTGACAAGCTTGATATCCGACTAAATCCATTAGAGGTGCCGGTCGAGCTCGCAGGATTAGTAGGATCGTTTAATGCTATGATTGAACGACTCGAAGCTGGCTTTGAACAACTTTCGTATTTTTCTGCGGACATTGCGCATGAATTGAGAACACCGGTCACAAACCTGACAACTCAAACGCAGGTGATTCTGAATCAACCGCGCACTGAAAGCGAATATGTTGAAATTTTGTATTCTAATTTGGAAGAATACGAACGTATGACCAAGATGGTCAGTGATATGTTACTTCTAGCCAAAACGGAACATGGACTCGTCAAGCCACAGTTAGAGCGCCTAAATTGCCGTACAGAGCTTCAAGAATTGGTTGAGTATTTTGAACTACTGGCAGAGGAAAGAAAAATTCAAATTCGCATCCGAGGGGCCGATGCTGAAATTGATTGCGATAGGTCCATGTTTCGACAAGCTATGAGTAATCTATTATCAAACGCAATTCGATATTCCTTCGAAAACGCGACTGTTGAGGTGGCGGTATCTGCCCATGATAAAAATACAATCATTACCGTTTCAAATCCAGGCCCTAAAATCTCTGACGACCATCTTCAGCGACTTTTTGATCGCTTTTTTAGAGCAGATCCTTCACGAAAAAATCATGGTCAAGGCGTTGGTTTGGGATTGACTATCGCGCGTTCATTGCTTCACATGAACGGTGCTAAACTGACGGTTAGCTCAGATGACAACTTAACCGTATTTGCCGTTTTATTTCACAAATAATCAGTCTAAAGTGTTTAACGAAGCGTCACTGAGACAACAGTCAATATGCCGAAGCAGATATCAACGCATTTCCTGTGAATGATACAGAGCAAAAAGACCTGGTCGCTAACTCTCAACTAAAAAGTGGATCAGTTGGTGTGCAGTCTTTCGATGGGTATTACTTTTTTATTAATCCAAAGCCCCCACCAATTCGTCTTCCGTCCAACGATCACCACAATGGCAACTTTATTCATAAATGCCTTGTGCCAACTACGTAAATCCATAGCAGACGGCAACGGGTTATCCTCTGGGTGCGTATGCCACTCACCAAGATACAATAATTCTTTGTGTTTTTCGGCTGCGTTTTTCATATCAGTTAGATGATGCTCGCATCGTCTCATAAATCGTATGTTTGTTGCGTAGTCGTGATGGCAGGGCTCTGTAACACTCAGCACTTCAATGCAAGGCGGGTTTTCGACACTGACTTGCTCATCGCGTTCTGCCCGCATAACCCCCAATAGCATACCGCCCTGCTCTTTACTTGTGGATTTTAGCTGTCGATACTGCTGCAGCGTTGTCATCACATGAGATGGCACTAACAAATAGCGGCCATTGGGTAAGGAGAACATCAGATCGTGCATCAGCGCCGGCACACACTGCAGTTGTTTAATGGCTTGGGGTTTTGCCACTTTAGACTTTGCACACCTGTTCCCACTTTATACTGACGCAACCTTGGCGCGTTTTTATCATTCATGTTGTCCAGCAGCGTATTGACAATAAGTGACGCACCGGCCAACGACACACTTGTCGCGTAGGGCGTAAAAGACTGACCACAACTCATGGCTAGTTGATTGTGAGTAACGTTGTCGTTGTTATGTTTGAAGACCGGAAACCGCTCTTTGCCTTCAACGCGAAGACATTGTATGCAGCCTGCAGTGTTATCATCCAGTAAACACCTCACTGCCTCGCCATCAGCATCTACCCAGCCGTGTAAAAGCATTGTTCCCTGTGACAGTGTTGATCGATGATAATCAGAAGAAAGCATTTTAGACAACGGAATATTGCCAACCGCATCGATGATAATATCGCAATGGGCTAATAGTCGTCTGCAATAGGCTTCATCCAGTGGAGGCCACAGCTCACATTTTAACGGCCAATAGACACTGTTCTGTGTGAAGTGTTTAAGCGCGGACGATTTGGGCTCTCCTAAGTACTGTGCATCAAGTACGTGACGGCCGATATTTTCAGGTTTTAACCAATCCCCGTCACTTAAGATAAGCTCACCGCCTTCGCCTGTTCCCGCACCCAGTTTTGTCAGTGTGCTTGCGATATACCCACCCAAGGTGCCGCAACCCACAAGGGCTATCTTTAAGCCTGCTAAGTCTTTGTTTAATGTATTTCGGCCAATCACAAAGCCAGGTGAGGCATTCAAAATCCCTATTCGTTCAAATGACGTGGCTTGTTGTGCCGAGAACATCGCAACGATATCTTTGAGTTTTCTGCCTTGTTGTCGTGACTTTTTGGTCAATTCACGGGCGCGTTGATCACGTTTTGCTATGGCGCGAATATCCCGCTTGAAAATCACCCTGACAGCAAAGTGGTGTGTTAAACCGCTGTTGTTGTGGTAATTCATCAAGATCGTAATGTCATGGGTGCGAAGCGCCACTTTCGCCACTTTCTCTAACAATAAAGCCACAAAACTGCTGCCTTGTGATTGGCTCCACACAAGAAACGCCTGCCATGATAGGATCGGCCAAGACAAGGGTTTGTCAGCGTTTGCTTGAATAGGCGCGTCTTTTAAGGTTAGCGTAATAACATTCTCAGCGGTGCCTTGGTCGTTTTGGGTGTAACCGCGTTTATGTGACCAGGCTTTAAACGTGACACTGTCTTCCCCTTCATGCAGCAGTGTTTCTGAAGTTTCACTCTGGGTTACTGCTGACCTCCTTTTGTACTGCGCTATGTATCGCGCTTGCTCATTGCCAATCAAATACGCATAACGGTCGGGTCGCCAATAGGCATCAAACTCATTGTTGAAATCTTCCAGTGACAGCTCAGGCGAAACCATACGTTTGATGGTCAGGTTAATAAAACCCACGATATCAGACGCGGCTTTTTCTGGGTGCTCGGCATCCAAATAGTAGGCATTATCATCGACGTAACATAAAGTGTTTCCCTCGACGACATGGGTTTGTTTTACGCCCTCTATTTTTGGCTTACTTAAGATAGTGACCTTTGGCGCTTGTAAGAAGGCCTCATCAGGTTCATGAATAAGAAGCGAAAACGCATGACCTGATTCAATCACGTCGTAGCGATAGCCTAATAATGGCGTGGAAACGGGCTCCACGCCGATATCTTTCATGGCTTGACAGAAGCGGGCTAACGTATTAATTGTCATCAACCGGAAACGTGAGAACGCGCCGCAGAGGGAGTGATGGCAGGCGCCGCGACAACCGGCTTTTTGCGAATGGCTGCCGGCGTGGCTTTTTCCTGTACCCAGTCTTCACGGTTGGGCAAACGTTGCCCCAACAACGCGATTAGCGCATTCACCGCTGATTGTTTTGTCGGTGTTGAGCACACAGCTTGCTCGTAGCGATGTGACAGCACATTAATTCGTGTTCTGATGTCCTCTACATCTCCCTCGTCTTTGCAGCGCGATGGAAACATATTCTCGTTTTCGTCGGTGGGATTGTTTATGTCACCGGCAAAAATTGTCGGCAATGCTTGGGTCACCACTAAAAGCGCTTCACATTCGCTGTCGGGTATTTTGGCAAACTGATCTAAGGCTTTTACGGCGGCAACCATCAACATAATTGACGAGGGGCCACCTTCTGACCATTCAAAATCGCGCCAAGCTTTAAGGTAGCGACAGATATTGCGTAAAAACGGATAACGTCGCGTCTGCGCGACAAACCAATCGTGTAACTGTTTGGGATCTGACTGTTGCCACGGGGCATTGTCATCTAATAGCGCAAGATACACTTGATTGGGATCCAGTCTTTGATAGGGAATAAGCTCATCTTTATAGGCAAAATTGAGGGCTGCTGATCGAGCTTCGGTCAGTTGCGCATATTTATCATCCGGGATTGCATACACCGGGACATCGATATGGATTTGCTTGGCTATTTGCAGCCGAAAACACATCTTTTTCTCGGACAATGGCCAGCCCTGTTGTTGTGATAACGCCGTCAATGATTGACGTACCAGTGTTATGAGTATCGACTTGTTGGCTGCAGGGTTACTTTCAACAAAAGTCATCGGAAAGTACACCCCGTCGTCCAAATCAATTTGTTGATTGGGATAACACGGAAGATTTTGGGTTTTATACGCGTGACTGCCTTGAGTGAAAAACTTCGGGCTAAGGCTCTGAGCAAACGTCTCTTCAGATTTCCTACTATCCGATGCATTTTTACGGTGTAAGGCAAAGTCATCTCGCAGTTTGTCTCGAATCGTCTTTCTGCACGCTAGCATGAAGTTATCCGTTTCATCTGGCACATCGAGTTTATCTTTGTAAGCGGGTTCGCTTTGATTGTTCTTGAGCAATTTTTTAACGATGTATTTTTGGTTCACGTTTACGCCTCTTCTGTCTTTTTGGGGCCATAATAAAACGCTGGCCGTTTTGCTGTGTGGTTCATAAACTGTTCAAAATTCGGTGCATTGATTTGTTCCATTGCCACCTTGTGTGCACTGGCTTGAAGGATTTCCATGGCTTGCTCACTGGCATTATCGAGCGCCAAAATACTGGCTTTTTTCTCTAACGGCATCTCATCGATACTCAGTAGTCTATGGCTATGCTCTAACATCTTGCCCGCCAAGAAGTTATGTAAGGTTTCTGTCGTTGACATGGCAAGATCAATGATCCCCTTGCCCATCTCCCAAGTCTTACCGTAACCGCCGGTTCGTTTTTCAGAGTGATCGCTCGTATGTCTACTCCCCATGGTGCCAACTTGCATCACATACAGATCCGATAAAGAACGGCCAAGATAGTATTGCGCTTCTACCAGTCCCATTAGAACCGGTGAGTTGGCTGCAAGCCCGCCATCGACAAATCGCTCATTCTCTATTTGATGCACAGGAAAATAGGTTGGCGCCGCACTGGTCGCGAGCGCAACGTCTACAAGTGACAGTTTGTGATCGGTTCGCAAATGCGGATGGTGCGGCGTTTTAAACGCTCTGATTTGCCCATTGGTCAAGCTGATGGCAGGCACGAGGACGTATTTATCCAACTCCCCTATTGTCGCTGCCTGGAACAGGAGTTCCAAAACGTCTTCTAGGGGTTGCGATTTATAGAGCGGATGAAACAGTCGCTCTATGTTAGTCAGCCAGCTTGTTTTCTTTGGAAAAATGGTGAGACGGTGGGTCAACATCGTTTGCAAGATCTCACGTGCGGTCAGTCCTTTGGCCAAGCCTAACGCAATGATCCCACCGATAGACGTGCCACAGATCATGTCAAAGTGTTTCGCAATGGAGTACGTTTCGGCTGCTACTCCTGTCAGGCCTTTCTGCTCTGTGATGTAGTTTTCAAAGTGCGCGAGCACAGAGGCGGTAAACACCCCGCGAATGCCCCCGCCACTGAGCGACAATATGTTGAATTGCTGTTCCATCGTCTTTTCTTGTAGTTTCTTTTAGCGCAACTGTAAGCATGGAGACAATAGAATGTTTTTCAACCCATTAACTGAATATATTTACAGTGTTTTGATGAGCAGAGATTCCGTGCATGGATAAATATTCATTGCTTTGATGAATAATCACCGCTCACTTCGATGCTGAAGTGCTTGTTGAGCGTGTTAATTTATCAATCAAGTCTTGTTGGCTCTGGCACTTACCTTCCAAACGGCTCTTCTCGGTGCGTATCGCATCCACTTCTTTCTTCACGTTGCTGTTGGTCGCCTCAAGTTTAGCGCATTGTTGTTTGAGGTGACTGCACTCTGCTTGCAAGACAATATGTGCTTTGTTCAGCTCTTCAAGCGTGTTTCTCTGCAACTGACATTGTGCTTTAGTTGTGTTCTCTGACTTGATGCTCGCATCACGTTCACTGCGAACAACTGCCAATTCACTTTTTAGGGTGTCAATGTGGTGGTGTGCGTCTGCCAACGCGGTTTGTTTTGCCGTTAGTGCTTGTTGGGTTTTATGAGACACCTGGCGTAGCTGCGCGCACTCTTGTTCATGTTTCTCACTTTCTCGCTCGCGCTGCTGTGCCATGGCCTCTCGGTAGTGAGCCAGCGCTTGGCGCGCATCGTGATGCTTTTCCTCCAAGGAGCGGTTGTGATCTTGCACTGTGCTAAGCTGTTGCTCTAACGCGACGATTTGCTGACGATAAAGTGCGTGCGCTTGTTGTGACTCGTCATTCTTCGCACGTAAAGCGATATTATCTTCACGAACGGCGTCGCATGCCTCCCGCAGTTCTTGTCCCTGTTCTGTTAACGCGTCGGCTTGTTCGTTGAGCTGTGTGATTTGTTCGTCTTTATCCTCTATGGCCTGCTCAAACAACACCGTCTTTTCGTCAAGTGTTGCATTTGCCTCTTTGGTTAACCGGGCAGCCACATGGTGCAAAAGCTGTTGCAATTCGTCGGATAACAGTACCTGCGTTTGTGATTCATCTTGCGCGTCTTCCAAATGTTTCAAGTGCTTATGAATGGTGCTTTTTGACCCCGTATGCCCGAGCTCCGCACGCACTGAATCAATAGAAACACGCTCACCGCGTACTAGAAGCGCTTGTTTTGCTTGTTCGACGTTGTGTAGGGTGATCCCGCTTCTTGCCATCATTTCGTACCATATTACGTAATATGTATATACAGTATATGAATGAGATTAATTTAGCGCAATTGTTCAAAATTAACACATGTGATAATTCTGGGTTATGTTACCTTGACACCTCTACAGCTTTGATAAACTGTCAAAGTGATACATACTGTGTTATCGAACCGTAAAACGTCGTGAAAAATACAGCACATGCCTGGCTCAAAACGAAACGTACATGTACATTCCGTCGACGACTATATTCATGCGGCCACACGCGATAACACGCGGCGCACATACCAAGGCGCGGTTGAGCATTTTGAAGTGGATTGGGGCGGTGTGTTACCGACAACCAGTGATACCCTGTGTCGGTATTTGTCCCATTATGCTTCTTTACTGTCCTTTAATACCTTAAAGACCAGACTGGCCGCTTTGTCCCAGTGGCATCAAAGCCAGGGGTTTGTCGATCCAACCAAAGCCGCACAGGTCAAAAAGGTGCTCAAAGGCATTCGCGCATTGCACCCTGCCCCAGTAAAAAAAGCACAGCCGCTGGCGATGTCCGTGTTACAGCGTATCGATAACCATCTGAACGAAGCATGTCGGAGCGATAAACGACCTATCGCTTTGCGAGCTGCACGAGATCGCGCATTAATATGGGTTGGGTTTTGGCGTGGATTTCGAAGTGACGAACTGACGCGTCTTACACTGCAGCACATTAATAAATCGTCTGACAATGCGTTGACCTTGTATCTCCCCCAATCCAAGGGTGACAGACTCAACACCGGCAGGCACGTCTCGTTACCGGAATTAAACGCGCTATGTCCTACGTCCGCGTTAAAGACATGGCAAGAGATGCTAAATGAACAAGAAGGCCCTGTATTCAGAAAGATTGATCGTTGGGGTGCTGTAGCCGAGTATGCGCTCAATCCACGAAGTATTAGCCGGATCTTGAGACAACGCTTACAACAAGCTGGAATAAGAGACGCACAGATGTTTAGCAGTCACTCGCTTCGCCGAGGTTTTGCGCATTGGGCCGCACAGCAACATTGGAGCTTGAGCGATCTGATGACGTATGTTGGTTGGAAAGACACGCGAACCGCCATGGCATACCTAGATTCGTTACATCCTACCTTCCAACAAGTTAACGCTCTGGAGGCAACTCATCAAATTCGTTAGGGTTGGGTAATAGCGTCTCTGGCGTGACGCCGATGACGCCTGCCAGTTGAAACAAGAGCTCCACAGTGATATTTGTTTCACCACGCTCAATACGTCCCATGTAACTTCTATCTATTTTTGCTTTTAACGCAAACGCCTCTTGTGATAATCCGACGGATTTACGCGATGCGCGAATATTACGTCCCAGCGCAAGGGATAAGTGTGACATAAACCGACCTTTCTAAAAGTCAGTAATATCTCTACTTGCTGCTTAATAAACCACGGACTATAATCCGCATTTTTAAAATTCCCTTTGCAGTAAAAAGGTAAGTTATGCGTCAATTTACGCCCCACCCTGGCCTTATCCGGGCTATTACATCATTGAATACAAGTCGATTTCGCGTGACCGAATTACGCGACCGTTACATGGCATTGTACCCTGACTCACAGAATAAAAATGATGTGAGACGCTGGGTACACAGTTTTATGCGTACCTTTGTTAAACATGGGTTTTTATTGGATGTCACACAGAAGCAGGACAAGGCTGCGCATTATCAGGCGACGAAGAAATTGCACTATACTGTCAAACCTAATACAGAGACAATGTCGTCTTTCCAAAACGATGAGGTTTCAAATCATACAGAAATCCAAAAACGTCTCAGTGCAAGACAGCACGATATTTTGATCAGTTTGGGCGCAACTGAAGAACTTGAAAGCTTGCGAAATGAATTTCCAGAGTTAGCACCGCGTATTGACCAACAACTGGTTACGTTTAAGGATCAAAATGTACGCACCTTAGGCAAGATCAAAGCCCTTGAAGCATTATTAGCACAACCATGATGGATCTGCGACTCTGGCAGCAGATTTGCCATGACCAAGCCATTACGCATTTTATGAATGGCTATCACCAATTCGGTTGTTTAGCGACGCCGGGGGCGGGTAAAACCATCTTTGCTGCGGCGACAATAAAGCGTCTATTCGATTTGGATATGATCGATTATGTGATATGTGTGGCTCCTTCATTAACCGTCAAAGCGGGATTAAGAAGCACGTTTGAACACGTCCTGTCTCTTCCTATGGATGGGCAGTTTAATGCAGTGGGTGTTTGTATGACGTACCAAAGTTTAGCGAGTCTACCCCCTGCGCTTCTCAATCGGCTGCGTAGCTATCGACTCGCTATCGTTTTGGATGAAATCCATCATTGCGGTGGCCAGGATAAAGCCGAAGCCACAGCATGGGCCGATCCGCTTTTGGCCTTGACTTATCAAAATGAACAAGCTTATACCTTGTCGTTATCCGGAACGCCCTGGCGTTCCGACCGTTTGCCGGTCACCACGCTGCGCTACAATGCATTATTGTCTCCACAGATGCACTATTGTTATGGCTTAAAAGAAGCCATAGCCGATGACGTTTGCCGCGCCCCGATAGTGTCGGTCATCGATAACGAACACTGGACAGTCACCACTGAGCAAGACGGCACCACTCATCATGCCTCTTTAGCATCCTTGTTATCCCATGATGGTCTGCGTTACGAGATGGTGCTTGAAAATCCACGATTTGTTAGTCATATGCTTAGCCTGTCAGTACAAGAATTAACAAAAAGACGCAGGCGTTATGCCGATGCGGGCGGTTTGGTTATTGCGTCTTCCATTGCGCACGCGAAATACATTCAAGCTGAACTAGAGAGCATGGCGCATGAACCGATTTGTATCATCACCAGCGAAGATCCCGATAGCCAAGACAAACTCAACCGATACCGAAAAAGTCGCCAAAAATGGCTGGTCACGGTCGGTATGGTCACAGAAGGCACCGATATCCCCCGTTTGCAGGTATGTTGTCATTTAAGTCGAATCTGTACGGAGCTGCATTTTAGACAAGTGCTTGGTCGGGTGCTTCGACGTCGCGAGAAACGCGATGCCAATACAGCGGTACTATTCATTCCGGCTCAACCTGATCTGATTACCTTTGCCAATCGCCTGCAATGCGAAGTGCCGGATGCCGTTGTGATTGACCGCCCAAAATTGACGTCGACACAAACAATAGGCGTTTCACCGTCCTCAACATTCCCTCTTTCACCTGTTAAGCACACGCCCGACAGGGTTTCCGATGAGAACAATGTCGATGACAATACAAGTGTGGTCACTTCATCAATAATACGCGCGCACTTACTCCCTTCCACAAATACAGTGACATCAAGCGAAGTGAGTGTGAGTGCCTACGGAAAATACAAAGAAGAGGTTTTGCGTTACATCTAGTTTATCGACCCATCTGCATCGACCGCTCTTAATTCCTCATGTAGACATTGCATGTTTATACGTACCCATCAACGTCCCCAAACCCAGCATGGGTTTCCCTATCGCAATTCATTTCTGAGTTTTTTGGCATCTAGTATGTAATTTTTTGGATAAACGTATGATTTAATTCTATAATGTTAGAGAAGCGATCATTCCAGAAACCTTAAAGGTTAGACCAGATTGATTTACTGTAAACATTTGAAATATATAAATAAAATAAATTTTCGATAAGAATATTTTGGATCGTATGATCCAAAATGAAGCGAACGGAATTAATAACGATGGCGTCAAACAAGCCGACTGAAAAAACGTATGGGCAGCTACAGTATGCCTATGACTATTTCAATAAAAAACTGTTCAATGCCCGTTTGCCAGAGGTCGTTTTCACCTACCACAGACAAAATCGCGTCATGGGTTATGCCTCATTTCAGCGCTGGGAGCAAGGTAACAACACCTATGTTGATGAAATTGCCATCAACCCTGAATACTTTACAAAATACCCGTTAATTGAAATATGTCAAACGCTTGTGCATGAGATGACACACATTTGGCAGGGGCATTTTGGTAAGCCTGGACGACGCGGATACCATAACCAACAGTGGGCAAACAAGATGCAGGAAATCGGTTTGATGCCTTCTGCAACTGGAAAACCAGGAGGTGCAATAACAGGCGAAGCAATGATGGACTATGTCTTGCTCGATGGGCCGTTCATGCGCGCGTGCAAAGCCCTAATAAAGCAAGGCTTTTCATTTCCTTTGCTCGACCGCTTCCCCGTGTTTAGAGTGGATGCCCCAATCACAGTGTATGATGATAAGGACAATCCCGTCACTCTCGACCAGCACTACCAATTAAAAGACGCTCCATCAGCCCCCATGTCAGCTTACAAAGATGATCTTTCTGTTGTCGCCATCCAACCTCATGACGCTGATGAGGCAAACGTGTCATCGATAAATAGTGAGCAGATATCAAATGGCGCGCCTGACATCCTGACCACCACGCGCCCGAAACGACATTCAGGTCGCGTCAAGTATATCTGTAAGGGATGTTCTTGTTTATTTTGGGCAAAACCAGGATTAAATGTTGGCTGTTTAGATTGCAATTTAAAATTTCAGGAAGAGGACTGAATTCTTATCTACGCTTAGGGTTTTGGAATAGAAATCAAAACCTGCCATGCAAAACCCAACACTCTTTACACAAGCGCATCACGATACCCCACCGGTGTTTAATGCCGTCGATCGACGATACCATCTCCAGCTCGATGAAGCTTTTATACAAGGCCCGTTAAAAGACGTACGTAAGAACAGTAACCGCGTGTTCTTGTGCTTAGCGTATCGCTATTTCTGTATGTCGAATCAGTTTTTTGACATCGCTATTGACGACGATATTCGTTTTATCGCGCAACAGCTGGGCGTCGCTAATCCGCCGAGTTGGGAAGACTATCAAGCCGACACGAAAAAACGTCACAAGCTTACTATTCTGGAATACATGGGCGTTAAACCTTTTGTTGATGATGACGCCCAGCAACTCATCTTAGACAAACTCATTCACTTCGCACAATGCCAGCTCCCCTTTAAACAAGCATTTAAATCCTTGGTTGTTTTTTTGCGAGAAAAACACATCGAAATCCCAGACTTTCGAACCCTTGAGACGAAGATCAAAAAGACCTATCAAGAGGTTGTCGATAAGCGAATTAAGACTGTCGAGAGTGCATTAGATGCGGACACCAAACGCGAATTGGATAAACTCTTCGATAAATCACCCGGTGGTGTGCACGGACAATACCAACTAACGTTACTCAAGACCTTTTCACAAAAGCTCAGACCACGAGAAATTGCACGAAATATTGAGAGTTTTAAACAGCTCCACGCACTCTTTACTTTGATTGAACCTGCCTTGAAAGCACTGCATTTACCAACGGCCGCTATCAAGTATTACGCTAAAACTGTTCAAAAAACGCAAGTATTCCAGATTGAACGACGCACTGAAGCTGATCGCTATTTGCATTTAGTAAGCTTCATCGCAGATCGTTTCTTTACGCTGCAGGACATCTTGGCGGAGACCTTAAGGCAATCTGTCACCACTGCCTATAATGCCGCTGAAAAACAAGCCAGAGAACACTTTTACAAAGCAAGACAGACGCAGCACGCGCATGCACAAAGTTTAGTGGCATGTACCACTGACCTATACACAGCCGTGCAACAAATCGAAAGTATACTCAATGATGCGACTTTAAGTGCTGAGCAAAAACTAGCCAAAGTGAGTGAGGCAGTGCAAAAGACAAAGCCTAATCACGATAAAACGGCAAAGACCATTGAAGATGTTAAAACCGATTTGGATTCGCTCAGTGGTGATGCTTTGTTTTATCATTTTTTGGAAGAGGGCTCGCGAAAGCTTCAGCTGCGATGCAATGCGTTGGTTAGCTGCTTAACGTTCAGTGATGACAGTGTGGATAAAGCCCTGTTAAGTGTTATCCAGCGTTTCCAAGAAACTGAAGGGAAAGTCGATGCCTCATTTGCGGTCGATTTTCTGTCGGTAAAAGATCGCAAACATATCGATAAGAAAGAGACGTTTAGAGCACAGCTCTACAAGGTCGTACTATTCAAGTATATATCGGATGCCATTTTTGGCGATGGTTTGTCACTCCCCTACTCTTATGAATGTCGCGCCCTCGATGACTACATTATCCCGCAACAGGTTCTTAATGACAATTATGACTCCTTTCTTATTCAGGCTGATGCGCTTCACCTTAAAGATAAAGCAACTGTCCTGAAAGATGCCTTAGCAAAACTGGATGTTAGCTATCAACAGACAAATGAACATGTGATGGCAGAAGCCAATGACTATGTGAAAGGCGATGGCTTAGGGGGATTTCGCCTCGCACACAGTAAAATGAACGCGGTTCAACTACAGGAAATGGTGGAGGCCGATGTTGACCTCTTTCCACAAGCACTCCGTGTGACCTTGCCGGAATTGTTAAGTACCGTGCATACCTGTACGGGATTCTTAAATGAACTTCAACCTCACAGCCAACGCTACAATAAAAAGCGTCCACACAATCGCGAGTTGGTCGCGGGACTCATTGGTAAAGGGTTGCATTTTACTGAGCATAAGTTTGCCAAAATCATGCGTCAGACCAATACATCGACTGTGGCTACTGTACAAAAGAGCTTTCTTTCCAATGAAAACTGTATATTGGCCTGCAACGCTATTATGCATTTCATTGACAAAATGCCATTGGCCGATCTTTTTTTAGTCAACGGAGAGCCGATCACCTCAAGCGATGGCGTAAAATATACCAATTCGAAAGGATCGCTTAACGCCCGAAACTCGTTTCGCTACGGCGGCAAAGAACAAGTGGTCAATGCGTACCTTGCTAATGATTGTCGAAACCTATTCACCCATGCCAACGTGATAGGCGGTGCAGAGAGGGAAGCCCCTTACATGATTGATTGTGTTCAGAATCAAGAAGTGGTGAAGTCGAAAATGCACGTTACCGATACGCATGGCTACACGGAAATGGTATTTGGTGCCACCGATTTACTCAGTATTACCTTTGCGCCCAGAATAAAAAACATTCATCGTCTGCAACGCTTTGCCCCTAAGGGCAAGAAAAAGTCATATGCCCACAAAGAGTATCCCATTCTGCCAAACAAAAACATCACTCCGGAACACATACTCGCAGGTTGGGATGAGCTTATTCGCATGGTCGTATCCATCAAGCTGGGTTACACCACCGCGTCGCAGCTTTTTAAACGGTTGAACTCCTATACCAGCGACAGAAACCCGCTCAAAAAGGCATTAACAGCATACGGGCAAATCATGAAGACGCAGTATATTTTGGACTACATAGACAACCTGGAATTGCGACAGGTCATTCATAAACAACTCAATAAAGGCGAAAGTGGCAACCGACTGGACAGAGCGCTGGCCATCGGCTCATCAGGATTAGACTATGTAGAAAAAGAAGAACAAACAGCCGTTGAAAACTGTAAACGAGTGATCAAGAACGCCATTATTTGTTGGAACTATATGTATCTGACGCAGAGACTCATTAATACTGAAAATACAGCCGAGCGACGCGCGTTAATCGAAAAGATCAAAGCGTCTTCAGCCAATGCGTGGGACCACATAGTTATCCATGGTGAAATCGACTTTTCAGATTCTCAATTGGAAGACTCTCAGCATTTTGCGTTTGAGCGTATGCATGATATTGATATTTTACTGTCTTCGTAATACAGGAAAATAGCCACAACGAATTGGCAAACGTTGACTCATTAGATAGTTTTCAAAATGCGTTGTAATTCGATGGATTTGTCATAAGTAGCACCGACTAATTTACCTGTCCAGAGTGCTTGGCAGTCAGTTGTTACTAAAATAAATTCCAAAATAATATACTTTTTGAACAAGGCTTAAGTAATGCAAAAACAAGAACAAATTTACGAATCGGCAAACGAAGTTGCAAAATCTAACTTCAAGAAACTCTCTAACTCGATGCCGGTTGAGTTGAGCCAAAAAGAAGCCAAGATAGCAAAACGATTAACCAAAGCTAAAATGCCTGTGTTGAGAAAACTCAACAGGTTATATGAGTTGATGGATGAGCTATCGGCCCATGTTGATAGATTTACGCCCTGTTCCAAAGGCTGCAATCACTGTTGTACTTATCCTGTTACGGTGTCAGAGATTGAAATACAGAATATTGAAAACAGTACAGGCGTGAAAAGAAACGCAATAATCGTGAAACAAGAAAGGGGGAAGTTTACACCATGCCCGTTTCTCAAAAATGGTGCCTGCTCTATTTATGATGCGCGGCCGTTTGTTTGTAGGATGCACGTAACAATAACTGAAACCAACGAATGGTGTAAGCCTGAAAATGCTTTTGAATATTCTTTTCCACTACTCTCCTTTACAGAAATAAATAAGTCTTATGATTTGATTAGAGTTGAGAGTGGAAAGCCTTCATTGGTGGATATTAGAGATGTATTTTGACGTGTCGAAAAAAGCTTACTCTAGGCGTAACATCATTTTGATTAGTAAAAACTTAACCTGAAACACCCGCACAGACATGCAACCAATGGAATGCAAACATCGATTGAACTCACAAAAATGGTAGACTGTCACTTTCAGGAATCACAACAGGACTTTCCCTCCTGGATCGGCGGGCACTTTACAGTTCCAAAAGAACAGTAAACACAACAGTCGCCTGCTTTTGGCTTTAATAGCGTTTTGCAAGCTACGCATTCGTAAAACCATTGGCATGCATTGATCGGCATAGTTTCTTGACTAACGTGCCCACACTCAGGGCAAGTTAAAGTTGATAGTAATTCAACATCAGCCACAGCGCAGCGCTCCTTGATAATAATTAACTCTTAAGAAGTTTGGCTGGGAAGCCAGAATTTGAAACAGCGTCTATTAAGTCCTGTGTTGAGACTTCTTCATTATCAAAAATCACGACAACCGTTTTGTCTTTCATAGACACTGAAACCTCATTTACCCCATCTAACTTGAGCAATGCACTTCGAACTACCACTGGGCAGGTCGCGCAGCTCATATTTTCTACCGTCAGCGTAGCGTTTTGCGTTTCCGCATGGCTGACAAATGGCATTAGCCAAAAAGTCGTTGCTAGCAATATATACATTAAATTACGTTTCATTTTTTATACTCCATAATACAAACTGACTGCATAAGGGAACGCCGCTGCAATAATTATCAATACAGCGGCTATCCAGAAAGCATTTTTCACAAACCTTTGTGGTAACGGTTTTGTGCATATTTTTCCATCATCACATTTATTCTTCGAATTGCTGAATATCAAACGGTAACTCAAACCCAACATTAGTAATGCGCCGCTTAATATCCATAAATGGTATTCAGCTAAGGCTGTAAGGTTTGCTATCCAAGCCCCTGAGATACCCACCCATAGTAAAACAAGTGGGAGTACGCAACATGCTGATGCAGCTAAGCCTCCAACAATCGCGCCCGAGACTGCCGTCCACTTTTTCGCGTCAGAAGCCACAGTTAAACCTCTTCATCTATTTTACGCCTCGATAATTTTTGACATCTATTACCCCTAATACCTGTTGAGCCTTAGCTTGTATGCCTTGCCCAACTTAATTGTAATGCTAATATCTGTAGTTACTACAGATGCAAGAAAAAATTTACATGATTAAAGACCCAAACTCTATTGGTTCAGTTTCAAAGCTGACTGATATCAATATCGAAACCATTCGATACTACGAAAAAATAAACCTGATCGACAAACCATCCAGAAGCGAGGGCGGAAATAGGCTTTATCTCGATGAGCACATACGACAACTGCGATTTGTAAAAAGAGCGCGGCAGCTCGGGTTCAGTCTTGATGAAATCAGAACACTGTTAGAGCTTTCTGCAGGCAATTCTGCCGACTGTTCATTTGCGAAAAATATCGCTGATAAACATTTGTTAGACATAGAGCTAAAGATTATAGATTTGAAAAAATTGGCAAAGGTTCTGAAATCACTCTCGACTGAATGTGAGCAAACAACAGGCACAGATTGTCCGATATTGGCCTCGCTGAATTCATTTAATTAGCGGTAGTCAAATGTAAGCCCAATGCGCCCTGAGCAACTTATTGATTCTTGCTGCCTTTCAGGTGAAGTCGAAACTCCCGATTAAACCAGTCAGATTAGATATGAATGACTACAAACCATGGATATTAATAATTATCATTCGCTATGCGTGATTTTGATGTTTTGTTTAGGAAAAACCTGTATATGATCTATTCCGCCCCAGGTACAAATGACGCCATTATTACATTCAAGTCACGCTACCAAAATTACATAGGTGGACAATGGGTAGAACCTAGTTCAGGTAAATACATGCCCAACAAAACCCCAGTAACCGGAGAAATATATTGTGAAGTGCCTGATTCAGATGAGCGCGATATCAACCTTGCACTAGACGCCGCCCATAATGCAAAAAATGCATGGGGTAAAGCCAGCGTAACCGAACGTTCAAATACCCTTTTAAAAATCGCCGATACCATTGAACAGAACCTTGAAATACTGGCCGTGGCAGAAACCTGGGACAACGGAAAGGCTATTCGTGAAACCCTAGCGGCAGACATTCCTCTTGCCATCGATCATTTTAGGTATTTTGCAGGTTGTCTTCGCGCCCAAGAAGGCAGTGCCGCTGAACTAGACGAGCATACGGTGAGCTATCACTTTCACGAGCCTCTGGGCGTTGTTGGCCAAATAATACCGTGGAACTTCCCTATTTTGATGGCAGCTTGGAAGCTTGCACCCGCCTTGGCAGCCGGCAACTGTGTGGTATTGAAGCCCGCAGAACAAACGCCAACCTCAATATTGATTTTGATGGAGCTCATTGGCGACCTATTGCCACCGGGTGTGGTTAACGTGGTCAACGGGGTTGGTGAAAAAGCAGGTAATGCTTTGGCAACCAGCACACGCATCGCTAAAATTGCATTTACTGGCTCAACACCTGTTGGGTCACACATACTGAAATGCGCTGCTGAGAATATCATTCCATCTACCGTTGAACTGGGTGGTAAGTCACCGAATATCTATTTTGCCGATGTGATGGATTTTGAGGATGAATACCTAAGCAAATGTATTGAAGGTACGGTTCTGGCCTACTTCAACCAAGGCGAGGTGTGTACATGCCCATCAAGATTGTTTGTACACGAAAGTATTTACGATCAATTTATCGAAAAAGTGATAGAACGCAGCCAAGCAATCACCCGCGGTAACCCATTGGATACAGAAACCATGGTGGGTGCACAAGTATCTCAAGAGCAATTTGATCGCATCATGGGGTATATTTCAGTAGGTAAAGAAGAAGGTGCTAAAGTTCTCCTTGGTGGTGAAGCTGAGGCATTGGAAGGAGGCTTTTCAACAGGCTACTTCATTAAACCCACCTTGCTTGAAGGCCACAATAATATGCGTGTGTTTCAAGAAGAGATTTTTGGACCTGTTATCTCAGTGGGTAAATTTAGTTCTGAAGAAGAGGCACTCACCTTGGCAAACAGTACCGAGTTTGGTTTAGGCGCAGGGGTTTGGACAAGGGACATGAATTTGGCGTATCGCATGGGACGCGGTATTCAAGCAGGGCGTGTTTGGACAAACTGCTATCACATGTATCCAGCACACGCCGCTTTCGGGGGTTACAAAAAGTCTGGTGTGGGAAGAGAAACTCACAAAATGGCCCTTGAGCACTATCAACAAACCAAGAACCTGCTGGTGAGTTACGACACCAACCCACAGGGCTTCTTTTAGTATTGACCTAATTTAATTATTACATTGACCAAGGTAGGGTTCTTTAGATTTATAAAATTCTAGGAACCCGTCTTGCGTCATCCGATAGTATCGAGTAAATGCCCAGTCTGGGAGTTGCCCATCGTACATTTGATAAATTTCTGGATTGACAACAATCATACTGCTGTCAGGGAAATAGCAGGCTCCGGCGCTTGCGGTTACGCTATCAATGATTTTTCCTGTGTATACATCCACCGCGATAAAAGACTGACACATAGTACCGCATCCAACAGCGAATAAATGATAGCGCCCCGCATAATTAACGGACTGTCCTCGTTCAGATTGAACTCTGCTCTCCAATGCCTCGCCCATAGGGTGCGATGAAAATTGTATTGTCTGAATACGCCCATTTGATACCTTGACCTCCCATTGGTCGAAATCAATAGGAACAGTGTCTGCGTTGCAATAGCTAGCAACACCTAAAAACACCAAGTTTACAAGTATGGAAAAACAAAACATTGAAGGTTTAAACATAGGGGTATGTATTCCTCAGCGTTACTTTGAAACTAATCGCAAAAGCACTACTAATGCAATGTATCAAAAAAACACAACCGCTGTCTGTTAAGCCTCTCTGTTCGATGGATGATACTTCGTAACAATTGCGCTACACTCGCCTACTTTCGGGTTAACTCAGCACTAATAACGAGAACAATACTACTATGAATTTGAGACCGATACTTTTCGGCGTAATTACACTTCTTGCAAGTCTAGAAATACTTGCGGTTGATTACAAAAGCCACATCATCAGCGACAACCAAGTTACGATAGTCACAGATTCGGGAGATCTCCAACTCACGGCACTGGCGGAAAACGTTTTCGACGTCCATTACAAAATGAATGGCATTAAACAACTCCCCTCCTATGCCATTTCCAAAGATGCTCCCGGAGCGGAGATGACACTCATAGAGAGTGACCAAGAGCTAAGGTTGATCAATGGTGATTTAGTCGCAGTGGTCAATAAGGCATCGTTGAATATTCAATATTTTAGGAACGATACTCTTATTCTTGAGGAAGAAAGCGGCTATTTTGGTCACCAAGCACTCGTGGGTTTTCGATTCAAACTACAAGATAACGAAAAACTCATTGGCGGCGGAGAACGCGTACTCGGCATGGATCGTCGCGG
>JALUXV010000199.1 GCA_027013165.1 Alteromonadaceae bacterium | reverse complement strand
CTTGAAATACTCGTTCGATGCTAAATTAACAAGTACGTTGTCGCCTTGTTCTATCATTGCATTGTTGAGGTTTTCAGTAATGCTGTCGCCCCAAAACTGATACAGATCTTTACCGTTTGAATTGGCTAATTTGGTGCCCATTTCTAATCGGTACGCTTGCATTAAATCTAATGGGCGTAAAACCCCATAAAGTCCTGACAAAATCCTTAAGTGCTTTTGTGCGTAGTTTACCTCTGACTCATTTAACGTATATGCATCGAGTCCGGTATACACATCACCATTGAATGCATACAGCGCTTGACGGGCATTATCTTTCGTAAATGGCGTAGAAAATTCCGTAAATCTGTTGGCGTTGAGCGTGGCTAATTTATCACTGATACTCATTAAGGATGAGAGATCGGCAGGCGACAAAGTTCGGCAGGTTTCCACCAACTGTTCTGCGTCACTCAGCAATGCGGGTTGCGTGTGTTCTGAAACCGGGATAGCAGTTTCAAAATCAAGGTTTTTAGCAGGTGATACAACAACTAACATTTTAATTCCTCATCATTTGTTAGCCGCAGTATAACATTGGTTAAACGCTTAAAAATGCCAACGCTTTAAAAACAAAACGATTAACCTGAAAGACTTTGTCGATTAGGCTCTGATTTGTTGTTCATAGGCTATAAATTGTCATGTGGGTTTGGTATAAATAGCGTATGTCTCCAAGTGATTACCCTTTCTTAATACTGTTTGAATAACACAGTAAAAAAACTGATTCAGTGCGATTTAAAGCCTGATTACATCGCGCAAAATAATTTAATTAAATTAGAGAACATTATGAGCAATCAATTAGCTTCACTACGTGAAATCACAACCGTTGTTGCCGACACTGGCGACATCGACGCCATTAAAAAATATCAACCCGTAGATGCCACAACTAACCCTTCGCTTTTGCTTAAAGCAGCAGGACTTCCACAGTACGCTAGCCTTATTGACGATGCGGTAAGTTGGGCGAAATCTCAGTCTTCAGACGCAGAACAACAGCTTACTGACGCAGCAGACAAACTTGCCGTAGCTATTGGTAAAGAAATTTCCGGCACTATTCCTGGTCGTATTTCAACAGAAGTTGATGCGCGTTTGTCATTTGATAAAACTGCGACTATCGAAAAGGCCCATCGTTTGGTTGGCCTGTATGAAGAAGCTGGTATCGACAAGTCACGAATTCTTATCAAAATTGCATCAACGTGGGAAGGTATTCAAGCAGCGAAGGAACTTGAAGAACAAGGCATTAACTGTAACCTAACCTTACTGTTTAGTTTTGCTCAAGCTCGCGCATGTGCAGAAGCAGGCGTATACCTCATTTCTCCATTTGTTGGCCGAATTCTTGATTGGTACAAGAAAGCGACTGGCAAGACCGAATATGCGCCAGAAGAAGATCCTGGTGTTGTATCAGTGACAAGCATTTACAACTACTACAAAGCACACGGCTACAAAACTGTTGTTATGGGAGCAAGTTTCCGCAACATTGGTGAAATTCAAGCCCTTGCGGGTTGTGACCGTTTAACTATCAGCCCTCAGCTACTTGAAGAGTTAGCCAACGAGCCAGGCGAACTTGAAGTAAAACTCAGCGATGCAGGCGCAACGCAAGCACCAGGCGATAAGTTAACCGAAGGTGAGTTCCGTTGGGATATGAACCAAGATGCCATGGCAACAGAAAAATTGTCAGAGGGAATTCGCAACTTTGCTGCGGATCAAGACAAACTAGAAACGCTACTCAAAGAAAAGTTACAAGCATAATTTAATCAAGGACCAGTACACCATGAGTGCACTTACATCTTTGCCACAATGGCAAACGCTAATAAAATTGGCTGGGAACGTAAAATCTGAGCATATGAGAGATTGGTTTATCGCCGATCCAGCGCGCGCAACACGCATGCAGCTTGAAGCCTGCGGTTTGTTCTTAGACTACTCCAAAAACCGAGTAAATCAGGAAGTATTATCAGGTCTATTTGAGCTTGCCAAAGCCTGTGGTGTTGAAAAACATCGTGAGGCAATGTTCTCGGGTGACATCATTAATGACACCGAAAAACGCGCTGTGTTGCATACGGCGTTGAGAAACTTCTCTGGCTCTTCAGTGCTCGTTGATGGTGAAGATGTAATGCCAGAAGTGCATGCTACGCTAAATAAAATCAAAGCATTTACTGAAAGCATTCACTCAGGTGAGCACAAAGGCTACACAGGAAAAGCCATCAAACATATTGTTGCGATAGGTATTGGTGGCTCATTCCTTGGCCCTAAAATTATGACTGAAGCCTTGCTGCCTTGTAAATCACCTGCTGTCGATGTGCATTTTGTGGCAAACGTTGATGGTTGTCACATTCATGATGTACTTAGTAAAAGAGACCATGAAGACACACTGATTGTTATGTCTTCAAAATCTTTTACCACCCAAGAAACACTGCAAAATACCATTTCAGCAAAAGAGTGGTTCCTCGCCCAAGGCGGAACACAAGAAGATATTGCCAAGCACTTTGTTGCGGTTTCATCAAATGTGAAAGCTGCCACAGAATTTGGTATCGATGAAAGCAATATCTTTCCTATGTGGGATTGGGTTGGCGGACGTTATTCGCTGTGGTCTGCTATTGGATTACCCATTGCCCTTGCATTGGGTTTCGAGAACTTTAAAGGGCTACTTGAAGGCGCACACGAAATGGACAAACATTTCTGTGTAGCACCTATGGAAGAAAACCTGCCAGTCATTCTGGCCTTGCTTGGCGTATGGTACCGAAACTTCTTTGACGCACAATCACATGTCATGCTTCCTTACTACCATTACCTTAGAGGTCTTCCAGCGTACGTACAACAGCTCGACATGGAAAGTAATGGTAAAGAAGTAACTGTCGATGGAAGTTCGGTTGACTACCCTACCGGCCCAATCATATGGGGAAGCGAAGGTACAAATGGCCAGCACAGTTTCCACCAATTGATTCACCAAGGCTCAGGGGTTATTCCAGCTGACTTCATGCTACCGTTGAACGTTCCTAACCAAAACGATACTCATCACGCCATGCTAGCGTCGAACTGTTTTGGTCAAACCCAAGCATTGATGCAAGGTAAGTCTTTTGAAGAATGCTACGCCGATCTAGAAGGCAAAGGTTTAGATGAAGCCGAACGCAAGCGTATTGCTGCCCACAAAACCATGCCAGGAAACAAGCCGAGTAATACTATTTTGTTCGATTCACTTACACCTCGCACTCTTGGCGCGCTGGTTGCAATGTATGAGCATAAGGTATTCGTTCAAGGCGTTATCTGGGGCCTAAACTCTTTCGACCAATGGGGTGTTGAGTTAGGCAAAGTACTAGGAAATCAAGTGCTTGCAGGCATTAATGGAGATGCTGAAAAATCGTCATTCGACGCATCTACGCAAGATTTAATCGCCCGCTTCAGAGCAGCTAATGCACCAAAATAAGGAATGCTAGCGGTTAAAAAATCGCTAAAATGGTGCAAAAACACACAGAACGGTCATGCTTTACGCTGGCCGTTTTTTGTTGGTAGAAGACACTAACGACAGAGTCTATTGCTTCAATTAGCTGTTGTCCTCACGAACCTTACGTTGTCATCGTATCGTCACAAAGTGTTAATAAAAGGTAAATAAAAATATTTTATTTTCATCGTGGCTGTGATACAAAATTGTACAGAGGGATATTTAAATAAACGCTCTGTACTGTTGTAAGTGGTAATAAAAAGGAGATCCTCGTGGACAAGTCAGATCTATTTGCCATGCTAGACATCGAAGCAAGCCCAGCAAAAACAAAAAGTAAAAAGCGAAAGTGGAGGGAAATTGAAGCATTGCAAGACCGCTTCAAGCTTGAAAAAGAGCTCTCAGAACTTGACTGTGGGTTCGAATACGAACTAGAGACACTAGAAAGATAATAAAAAGGCTGCTTGGTTATACCAAGCAGCCTTTTTACTTTTCAGCTGTCTATACCTGCCAATCAATAGGCGACTTATCGTTTTTGGCGAGGTATTTGTTTGTTTCACTAAAATGCTTACATCCGAAAAAACCGCGATGGGCAGAAAGTGGAGACGGATGAGGTGCACGTAACACCAAGTGCTTGCTCGTATCTAGCGAAGCACCTTTTTTCTGTGCATGTGCTCCCCACAGTAAAAACACCACATTCGAGCAATGCTGATTGACTGTGTTTATGACGGCGTCGGTAAACAATTCCCAACCCCATTTTGCGTGACTATGTGCTTTGCCCTGCTCCACGGTTAATACCGTATTGAGTAATAACACTCCCTGTTCAGCCCATTTCGTTAATGTTCCGTGTTCAGGAATGGCAAACCCATCGATATCACTGGCAAGTTCTTTATAAATGTTGACCAAAGACGGCGGCGTTTTCACATCTGGTAATACTGAAAAACACAAACCGTGTGCCTGACCAGGACCGTGATACGGATCTTGCCCTAATATTACCACTTTAACGTTGCACAGTGGGGTTGTAGACAAGGCATTGAAAACGTCAGACTGAGGTGGGTATACGTTATTTCCCGCCGCTCTAGACGCTTCCACTTTTTGCGTTAACGACTGAAAGTAAGGTTTCGCTCTCTCAGACGTTAACACATCGTCCCAAGTGATCATGCTTTAAGTAAGGCAATCATATGTTGTTTAAGCGCCTCATAAGACGCCGGTAAATCCACAGCTAGGCTGTCTTCGCCTGCTACGTCGGCCAATGCTTTTGGCAGGCTAATAGGGTTACCAAGCACGTTTTCTACCGTTTCACGGAATTTCGCTGGATGCGCCGTCCCCAAGAATAAACCAATTTCGCCTGGCTCTAGATCGTGGCTTACCGCACGATAAGCAATAGCGGCGTGAGGCTCACTGGTATAACCCAACTGAGCGAGTTGTCTCATGGCTAATTGGGTATATTCCTCGTCAACCATCTCACCTTTCAAACACGCTTTATCAATGTAACCTTGCTCGATAAGTGCTTCAATACGAGGCCAGTTGTTGGGTTGACTCACATCCATCGCATTAGACATGGTTGCAACAGTAGCATTGGGCGACCACTCACCGGTTTTAAGATAGCGTGGTACAGTATCGTTCAGGTTAGTTGCTGCGATAAAACGCTTAATAGGTAGACCCATGGCTTTAGCAATCATACCGGCCGTCAAGTTACCAAAGTTTCCACTGGGCACAGAAACTACAAGCTGGTCACGTTTTTCCGCAGGTAGTTGGCTCATCGCTTCAAAGTAGTAACACACTTGCGCTAACAAACGGCTAATATTGATGGAGTTTGCCGAGTTAAGGTGAAGGCCTTCACGTACCTCAGGATCGTCGAATGCTGTTTTAACCAATGCTTGGCAGGCGTCAAAGTCTGACTCGACAGCTACCGTATGAATGTTGCCACCAAGAGTAGTAAACAACTTTTCTTGCAATGCGCTGATTTTGCCTTTCGGGAACAAAATAACTACGTTGATATTGTCGATACCATGGAAGGCGTGTGCTACGGCAGCGCCCGTGTCTCCAGACGTTGCTGTAAGAATAGTGACGGGTTGCCCTTCGCTAATTCCAGACAGGGTTTGCGCCATAAAGCGTCCACCGAAGTCTTTGAACGCTAACGTGGGGCCATGAAAAAGCTCTAAGGTGTATACGTCGTCAGTCACCTTCTCGACAGGAGCGCCGAAAGCGAATGCCGTTTTAACTATCTGCTCAAGCTCACCATTATTGAGCTCATCGCCGATAAGTGCGCGAAGAATGGTAATGCTGCGCTCAACAAATGGCATGGCTAGCACATCGTCAATATTATCCAATTTCGGAATATTGGTTGGAAAGTACAACCCTTGATGTTTACCTAGGCCACGCTTTACCGCTTCTGCAAATGAGGCTTGATCTTGAGGATCTTTTAAATTTACTAATTCCACTACTATTACCTCTTAAAACTTGTGTCGCTAGTCAGAAAGGTCTGACGTTAATGTTCCCTCAGCGGGGATCTTACACACATGGCTAAAGCCATCTTCATTCTGAATATAATGTTCGTCTAGATAGGCCGCGATTGCCTGTGCACTTGCTAAATTATCACTCACTGCAAATACTGTTGGGCCTGAGCCAGAGATTCCAAAGGCCAAAGCCCCCTGGTCTGTACAAAACGCTCTTGCGTCATCAAACCCAGGTAACAATGACTTTCTGTAAGGCTCTGCGATAACGTCTTGCATTACTTTCACAGCGCTGTCATGTTGACCAGTGTGTAATGCATGAACAAACACACCAAGCTGGCGTCCGAAGGTTAATGCTGTTGCCATATCAACTTGCTTGGGCAAAATGTCTCTAGCGGCCGCTGTAGATACGCTAATACCAGAGTAACAAATAGTGTAGTACCAATGATCAACCAAAGGTAATGACATAGTCACAGGAGAGGTGTCGCCTGTCATTAGCGTCATGCCACCTTGATAACAAGGCGCTACGTTATCGTAGTGAATGCTGCCACTGATTTGACCTTCCAACTCGCCCATCATCCCAAGCAAGGTATCTTCGTCGAAGGGCGAGTCAAAAAAGTGATTCAAACCCGCAAGCGCTGCAACAATTGAGCTTGCGCTAGAACCCAACCCACTTCCTATGGGTAAGTTTTTGTGAAGTGTCATTGCCACTGGTGAAGTTTGTAGGCCCTGCTTGGTCATTTGCTCACAAAAATAGTGATAACACTTAGTCACTATGTTGCTATCAGCATCACCAGGTAGCTTGTGTGCAAAGGCACCAATACAATTCAAGGAAAACGCATCCGCAGATACTATGTCAACTTCATCGCCCAAACGGGTACCATCTATCGGCGCGAGCGCTGCACCTAACACATCGAACCCCAAACTTACATTGCCTATAGAGGCCGGCGCGAATGCGCGAACTTTTTTCATCACAACGCCCTCTAGCTAACCACTTGTTTCCAAGGCATAGTGCGCAGTACATCGGCAAACACACCCGCCGCTGTCACTGTAGCACCTGCACCATAACCACGAATAACGTAAGGGATAGGTTGATAATAGTCACTGTTAATAGCCAATGCATTTTCACCATCTTTCACCTGAGATAATGGGTTCGACGCAGGCACAGACTGAATGCTTACCTTGCACTGAGAACCTTCGATACTTCCAATGTATCTCAATACCTCGCCCTTCGCTTTGGCGTCTTCTATTCGCTTAGAGAAGGCTTCGTCAAGAGTGGGTAGCTGAGTCATAAACTCATCTATTGAACACTCTGTTGCAAAACCCTCTGGAAGCACTGATTCGATCTCTATATCAGAAAGCTCAAGCTCTAGGTCGGCTTCGCGGGCCATAATTAGTAGCTTTCTTGCCACATCCATTCCGCTTAAATCATCGCGGGGATCTGGCTCGGTAAAACCGTTAGCTTTGGCTGAAGAAGTTGCCTCTGACAAACTCATGCCTTCCTCTAATTTACCAAATACATAAGACAGGCTTCCTGAAAGAATACCCTCAAAGCGGTACAACACATCACCAGCACTAAAAAGCTTTTGCAAGTTATCAATAACTGGTAGACCAGCACCAACAGTGGTTTCATACAAATACTGGCGATTAGTACTTTGCGCGGTGGCTTTTAACTCTCGGTAGTATTTAAGATCACTTGTGTTTGCCTTTTTGTTTGGCGTTACCACGTGGAATCCGCGCTCCATCATGTCTACATATTGCTTAGCAACACCGTCATGACTGGTACAATCAACAATCACTGGATTCACTAAGCTGTTGTCGTTCACAAACTGCTGTAAGCGCTCAATACTCAAGCTCTCGCTGGCAGAGTTAAGTGCGGCCTTCCAATCGCTGTCTAAATCAATACCACTGCTGTTCAATAATAGCTTTCTGCTATTTGCAATACCGTAAACACGCACCTGAATGTCACGCTCTAACAACTTAGATTGCTGTTTTGATATTTGGCTAAGAAGCTCCGCACCTACCGTGCCGCATCCCACTAAAAACACGTCGATGGTGTGACGGTTTGAAAAGAAGTTTTGGTGAATGACTTTTACTGCTTTTTTCGCACGCTGGCTTTCAATAACGGTTGAAATTGAGCGTTCAGAAGAGCCCTGAGCAATGGCGACGTTATTCACACGGGCTTGGGCTAGCGAGTTGAAAAAGCGTGCTGCCAGACCCTTTGTCTGTCTCATACCGTCCCCTACTAAGGTGACGATAGCTAAGTCGTGACGTACTTCAATAGGATCAAGCAACTGGTTTTGCAACTCTAAAGCAAAAGCATCTTCCAACAAAGTTAATGCTCGATTCGCGTCTTTGCTTTGAATACAGAAACTAATGGAATACTCAGAGGATGACTGTGTGATCAGACTGATAGAAATGTTGGCGTTTGACATTACCTCGAATACACGACTTGCCATACCTACCATCCCTTTTAGACCAGGGCCTGCCACATTGAACATGGTTACGTCATCTAATTGAGATATGCCTTTAACCGATGTCCAGGTTTCACTTTTCTCATTGCTGATAAGCGTACCCGGTGCAGCGGGATTAAGGGTATTTCTGATCAAACACGGAATGTGGTGCTGTGCGATGGGGCCAATGGTTTTTGGGTGAAGCACTTTCGCACCAAAGTAAGACAGTTCCATCGCTTCTTGATATGTAAGCTTATCAAGTAATACTGCACCTTCCACTTGATTGGGGTCAGCATTGTAAACGCCATCAACGTCTGTCCATATTTCACAACACTTTGCGTCAATACAAGCAGCTAATATGGCGGCTGAATAATCTGAACCGTTGCGTCCTAGGGTAACTTTTTCACCGTCTTCATTCGCAGCTACAAAACCGGGCATGATCAAAAGTTCACTACCATCTGAAGGAACGTCGGTAAAGCGCGCTTTGCTGAGTGCAACATCGGCAATACTATCTAGATACTCACCCTCGGCCAAAATGTAAGTTACAGGGTCGATAATACGGTTGGTAATACCCTTCGACGTTAAAATAGCACTAAACAAAGTGACTGATACATATTCACCCACACTCAGAATACCCGCCGATACCGCATCAGGTGCCACACCAAGCAAAGTAATACCGTCTAAGTGCTGCTTGAGCAGAGCTAGGCGTTGTTCGATAAAGGTTGATACCCTGTCAAACTCGAAACCGTCTAACTGACGGTTCAGTTCAACGGCAATACCGTTTAAGGTATCTGAAAGTTTAGTGAAAAGCGGTGAGAAATCTTCGCCTGAAGCGGCTTGTTCACACAATAGTGAAAGCGCGTTTGTTACGCCTTTAGGTGCAGATAGCACTACTGCCGCGCCATCGGTTTGGTGGGTTGCCGTACTAATATCCGTTACCCTTAGGTAACGCGGTGCATCGGCAAGGGAAGATCCCCCAAACTTTAAGACTTTCATATGCTGCTCCTCAAATGTTCCTACTATTTACTCGCCTACTTGTGCATGTTGTGCGCGTAGGGGTAATTCGAGTAAAAAAAAGCCCGCTCTCTGTAAGGGGGCGGGCTTTCGTTGTCTTTTGCTTTCTCGCACTAGCCAGCGACCGCCCTTGTTAAGGTGGTAATTAGCATCATGGTGGTGCGAATCATTACAATCATTTTCATGCGTCCAATTTGCCGTATAGACGTCTATATGTCAACCGCAGTTTTCACTACACTGTATTTCACTTTGTGCAACAATAAACCAAAGTCATTTCTAAAACAGAGACATTGACACTAAATATTGTTATCAATGTGCAAAGCAGTTGATTTTTCGACTATATTTACACGTTATTGATCACAACTGGAATAAAGGGCGTTGGCTATGCCACTATCATTAAAAGACGGACAAACCCACATTAAATCAAAAGCGGCTGTTGCTTGGTCTGCTGACAAGCCGCTAAGTATGGAAACGGTAGATGTAGAATTGCCCAAAAAAGGCGAGGTACTCATACGTATTGTTGCCAGCGGCGTATGCCATACAGATGCGTTTACATTATCAGGTGAAGATCCAGAAGGTATCTTTCCTTCCATTCTGGGACACGAAGGCGGTGGTATCGTAGAAATGGTCGGCGAAGGTGTAACCAGTGTAGAGGTTGGAGACCATGTGATTCCCCTTTACACCGCGGAATGCGGTGAATGTAAATTCTGTACGTCGGGAAAAACCAATTTATGCCAAGCGGTAAGAGCCACACAGGGCAAAGGACTTATGCCTGACGGCACTAGTCGATTCTCGATTGACGGCAAACCTATTTACCATTACATGGGGTGTTCTACGTTCTCAGAATATACCGTGTTACCCGAGATATCGTTAGCGAAAGTAAATAAAGAGGCGCCTCTTGAAGAGGTTTGCTTACTTGGCTGTGGCGTAACCACCGGCATGGGAGCTGTACTCAATACTGCAAAGGTGCAACCTGGCGATACTGTGGCTATTTTCGGGCTTGGTGGTATCGGGCTTTCAGCCATTATTGGGGCTCGAATGGCTAAGGCTGGCCGTATCATCGGCGTTGATATCAATACCAGTAAGTTTGACTTAGCCAAACAGCTAGGTGCTACCGATGTGATCAACCCCAAAGACTATGACAAGCCAATTCAAGATGTCATCGTTGAACTCACCGACGGTGGTGTGGATTATTCTTTCGAATGTATAGGTAATGTTGATGTGATGCGATCTGCCCTTGAGTGTTGTCACAAAGGTTGGGGTGAATCAGTAATCATAGGTGTAGCCGGTGCAGGACAAGAAATTTCCACGAGACCGTTTCAGTTAGTTACCGGTAGAGTATGGCGTGGAACTGCTTTTGGTGGAGTAAAAGGACGTTCTGAGCTTCCGGGCATTGTTGAGCAATACCTCAACGGTGATTTTGGTTTGCAAGAGTTTATTACTCATACCATGGGATTAAAGGACATCAACGAGGCGTTTACTCTAATGCACGAAGGCAAGAGCATTCGCTCCGTGGTTCACATGGATAAGTAGTGTATTACCGTGCAGCGCTATTTAGCGCTGCTTTCTTCTGAACAATACAAGCATTGACGCTAGAACGAAAACACATCCTGTTCCTGATACTGACACCTGCTGTATCAAAAACTCCCGCGAAGCAACTGTGATATTGTCGATAAGGTTGCCGTAAGTACCAAGATTAATCGTCGACAAACGTAGGGTTGTGAGTGCGCTATTCGCTATAAACTGGGTTTGATACAACTGCCATTGCTTAATCGAATGATCGTTTATTACAACACTTAGCAGAGAATCCCCTAATTCATTAATCACTTCAACAGAAAAGGCCTCATTGGTGCTTCTTCTCGCAGCATAAGCAAAACTTAGATCATAGATGGCACCTGCATCTGTGTAGAAGGACTGATAAATCGAATAGCTATTTGCTCCGCCGTGGGCGTTAAGTTCAATGTAGTTAGAGCCTTCAAATGCACCAAAACCGAACAGGTTGTTCCATATTTCTATATTACTGCCATCCCAACCATTTACGTTATCGGATGATGTCCACATCCACCCACCGTTAGATACGCTGGTGTCTTCAAACCCACCGTTAACCAGCATATTTGCAGACACTGTGGTTTGGATAGCGCTCGCAAAAGCGTTTGATTGAAAACACAGCAAAAAAAGAAAAGAAAGACGAGATACTAAACGCATTTACACCTCAAAAAGTTAGTCTCACTCTGCGAAGTATAATGTTTTATGTATGAATGAAAATTATACTATGTAATAAATCTTAAATTTGGTTTTTAACGTATTGAAAATACTATAAATAACATATAGTAGTGAGACACGTGGCACATCGACACGCCAAATTAAGGGATAAAAACATATGAAATCTTGGCAAACACTTATATTTTTGTGCGTGTTAACTGCATCAATTCACGCGCAGGAGGCACATAACGTGACTCAAGATCCTTTATCAACACTGAAAAACTATACCGTGTTAAGTAATACCTCTATGAGTGCTGGTCTTCCAGAGCGAGTTCACTTTGAATTGCTAAAGGCTTCTGGATTAACTCACGTGATTGACCTTATCCCAGACGATCGCACCGAAGAGCGAATGCTTCTAGAAGAGTTAAACCTTAACTATTTAAACATTCCCGTCGATTGGGAGAACCCCACCATAGAGAATTTCCAATCCTACGTTGCGCAAATGCAAATAAATACACAGGAAGGTGGCGTAACACTAACCCATTGTCGACTAAATTGGCGAGGTGCGGTGTTCAGTTACCTATACCAAGTGACTCAACTTGGCATTCCTGAACCTGAAGCAAAGCAGACCATGCTTAACATCTGGCAACCTAATGAAGTTTGGCAAAGTTACATCGAAGATGTACTTGCGCACTATGAGTTTAAATAGCCAGCCAAGCTAACTTATTATTCTTATCTTCCACTTTACATATACGATATTTCATATATGATTTTTCACACATATGAAAATTCATATATGACATCGAATATCCCTCGCTTGTCATATAAAAGTGAGGGGGCAGATGCACCCAATAGATATATCACCACTCGCCCTGTTTAAGTGTTTGGCGCAAGACACACGGCTAAAAACATTGCTCCTACTCAGTGAAAAAGGCCCGCTGTGCGTTTGTGATTTAACCGAGGCACTTGCGTTAAGTCAGCCTAAAATTTCCCGTCATTTGGCAGATCTTCGCACCTGTCAATTAGTTACTGATGAAAGACGTGGAAAATGGGTGTACTACCACCTAAACCCCGCACTACCTCATTGGGTTAACAGTGTCTTGAACACAACCCTTAACAACAATAGTGAATACCTTGGCGAAGCACTTTCTCAATTATGCTGCGCCGCTACCTGTGATTAATTCTTTTATTAGCGATGGAATTCTTTGAATGAAAGTTCTCTTTATATGCACTCACAACCGATGCAGAAGTATTCTTTGTGAAGCCGTAACCAATCAGTCTGACAGTTCAGCCATTGAAGCAAGAAGTGCTGGAAGTCAACCGGTAGGACAAGTACACCCCTTGTCATTAAAATACTTAGCAGCGCGTAACTACAACACCGAAGGTTTACGTAGCCAGTCCTGGGACGATTTTGAAGACTATGCACCTGATATTGTGGTTACCGTATGTGACTCTGCTGCTGGCGAAACTTGCCCTGTCTACTTTGGCAAATCACTTAAGCTTCACTGGGGTTTAGAAGATCCCTCTAAGCTCGATGGGTCTGAGGAAGAAAAAGCGCAAGCATTCAACAACACCATAGATATCATCGAATCTCGCGTTGCAGCATTAGTTGAACTCGCTGAATCAAAGGCGTCTGTCGACGAGATTAAGGCACGACTTCTACTATTGGGGGCACTGTAATGAATGACAATATCACTCCGTCATCAAACCTAGATATGTCACAAATGCATCAGCCAATGGATGAAAACTTCACTATCGCTGGTTCAGCTCACAAGCCAAAAATTCTTCTACTTTATGGTTCGCTAAGAGAGCGCTCGTACAGTCGTCTGGTCATCGAAGAGTGTGCTCGCTTATTAGAGTACTTTGGTGCACAGACCAAAATTTTCGACCCTAAAGGACTTCCCCAGCCTGACACCGAAGATGAAAATCACCCCAAAGTTAAAGAGTTGCGAGAAGCTATGCTATGGTCTGAAGGTCAAATATGGTGCTCTCCCGAGCGTCACGGCAGTATCACTGGCATCATGAAAAGCATGATCGACTGGGTCCCCTTGAGCCTTGGTGGTATTCGCCCTACACAAGGAAAAACCCTTGCAGTAATGCAAGTATGTGGCGGTTCACAGTCGTTTAATGCAGTAAATCAAATGCGTATTTTAGGCCGCTGGATGCGCATGATAACCATCCCAAATCAGTCTTCTGTGGCAAAGGCCTTCTTAGAGTTTGACGAAGATGGACGAATGAAACCATCGCCCTATTACAACCGCATTGTTGATGTGGTTGAAGAGTTGGTGAAATTCACCTTGTTAACTCGCGATAACAAAGATTTCCTCGTCGACCGTTACTCAGAACGAGTAGAAAGTGCTGAAGAAGTCAGTAAACGCGTGAACAAAAAATAAAGGAAAGCGCTCATGGGATTATTTGAACGCTACCTGTCTGTTTGGGTAGCATTATGTATAGTGGTAGGAGTGAGTGCAGGTGTTTACTTGCCGGCTCTGTTTGTCGCTATTGCTGATTTTGAATTCGCGCATGTAAATCTGGTGATTGCCGTACTCATCTGGCTAATGATTTACCCTATAATGATTCAAATCGACTTTTCATCCATTAAAGATGTGGGCAAAAAACCAAAAGGTATAGTACTAACCCTAGTGATCAATTGGCTGATAAAGCCTTTTACCATGGCCCTACTAGGTTGGTTGTTCTTCAAAGGTATTTTTGCCGATTGGGTAGACCCACAAACCGCCACAGAATACATTGCGGGTATGATTTTGTTAGGCGTAGCGCCATGCACCGCCATGGTATTTGTGTGGAGTCACCTCACTAAAGGTGATGCAAACTACACCCTGGTTCAAGTATCAATCAACGATGTCATTATGATTTTCGCTTTCGCCCCGCTAACGGGTTTATTGTTGGGCGTTACCGATATTAGTGTTCCTTGGGATACGCTTTTATTGTCAGTCGTGCTGTATGTGGTCATTCCTTTGGTTGCAGGAGCTATTACCCGCGCGCAACTCACTAAAGTCAGTGAAACAAAACTCACTCACTTTGTTGAACAACTTAAACCCTTCTCTATTTTTGGTTTATTGCTAACAATAGTTATTCTGTTTGCCCTACAAGCCAATACCATATTGGAACAGCCACAGAACATTGTTCTTATAGCCATTCCGCTGCTTATTCAAACCTACGGAATTTTTGCCATAGCATATTTCGCCGCAATG
>JALUXV010000198.1 GCA_027013165.1 Alteromonadaceae bacterium | reverse complement strand
GTCGCCTTTCTTAAATGGATAAGCACCGTCATATCGCCCTGGAATAGCTACATACCTTAGCACTTGCGTTGCCCCCGGCTTTGACGTGAAGAAGCCAAATAAAGTCAGCTGTTTCAGCAAGGTAAAATGGTGAGGTACTGGACCTTCGCTACCTGGATTCCAGTGACTTGGGCGCTCGCTGGCAATGTAGTCATTAATTCGGTTCGCTCTATTGTAGGCATTAGCCTCTTTGTCGAGAGTGCTGAAAAACGCTAATCGCTGTTGGGTATTAAGTAATAGAAAGTCTTTTCCATAATCTTTCAACGCTCTTTCGCGAATAGCCTGAATACCGTCAACGAACGCCTTTTGAATTATTGCGGGATAACAATCTGCCACTAGTACCGTAATAATTTGCCCAACATTAGCCGCTTTTGCTCCTGGCGTATCCGTCTGAGGAATGATCACCTCTGCCATCTCGTTAAACAACGCGACATCAGACTCCGTAAAACCAGTGCTTACCAAGGTTACAGGTGCGTGATCGTTGTAAGCAAACGTATTTGAAGATACAAACGCCACTCCGGTAGCGGCGCCTATGAATTTAAGTAAGTCTCGGCGATCCATTACAGGTTACCTCGCTTCAATTCTTCCACTGCGTAGCTCGCAGCTCGTGCTGTCAATGCCATGTATGTAAGTGACGGGTTAACGCAGCTTCCTGAAGTCATTGCTGCACCATCGGTAACAAATACGTTTGGCGCATCCCATACTTGGTTGAAAGCATTAAGCACCGATGTTTTTGGATCTCTTCCCATACGTGCTGTACCCATTTCGTGAATGCCTTTACCCGGGTTGTATTCACCATCCCAACCTTGAACATCCTGCATGCCAGCAGCTTCTAACATATCGACGGCATCTTGCTTCATGTCGCGACGCATTTTGAGTTCGTTTTCTTTTATCTCTACGTCCATGGCAAGTACAGGGAGTCCCCACTTGTCGGTAACGTCGCGATTCAGATAAATACGATTTTCGTGATAAGGCAACATTTCACCAAAAGCGGTCATACCTACATTCCATCCGCCAGGCTGTGACACCGCGTCTTTTAATCCAGCGCCTATGCCTAGCTCGGCAACATTTTTCTGCCACCCTTGCCGCCCAGCGCCACCTTGGTAACCATATCCACGCAAATAGTCTCGCTTGTCATCTCCCCAGTTTCTAAAACGCGGAATATAGAAGCCACTGGGACGTCGGCCATACAGGTATTTGTCTTCAAATCCTTCAACTTGTGCTGACGCCCCGACTAAGAAATGATGGTCCATCACATTGTGACCGAGTTCGCCGCTGCTGCTGCCTAAACCGCCTTCCCACACATCAGTAGCAGAGTTCATCAATACCCAAGCAGAATTCAGTGCCGATGCATTTACAAATACAATTTTACTGTTGAACACGTAGGTTTCGTTGGTCTCAGCGTCAATAATTTCAACACCAGTGGCTCGTTTACGGTCTTTATCGTAAAGAATTTCTTTAACAATTGAGAAAGGACGTAAGGTCAAATTACCGGTTTTAACCGCCGCAGGTAAGGTAGATGACTGAGTGCTGAAATAGCCACCAAATGGACATCCCAACCAACACTTATTGCGATACTGACAATTGGCGCGGCCTTGTTCAGGTTTGGGTTGCGTCATGTTTGATGTGCGACCGTGAATAACATGACGAGAGCCGTTAAATGCTTTTTTAACCCGAGCTGCAACAGTTTCTTCCACAATGTTCATGGGCATCGGTGGTTGATATTGACCATCGGGCAACACATCTAAGCCATCTAAGTTTCCGCTGATACCAGCAAAGCGTTCAACGTAGTCGTACCACGGCGCTAAATCGTCATAGCGAATGGGCCAGTCAACGGCGATACCTTCTTTCGCGTTAGCTTCAAAATCTGCTTTATTTAACCGATAGCTTTGACGCCCCCACAGTAGTGAGCGCCCACCAACATGATAGCCTCTAAACCAATCAAAGGGCTTGTCTTCGGTATACGGGCTTTCCTTTTCATTAGCCCACATCCCAAAGGTTGGTTCATTAAGTGGGTAATCTCTGTTCAATACAGGATAATCTAGCTTCATCGCTTGAGTAGGTAAGCCGCGATGAGGATAGTCCCATGCCTCTTTATGTGCATTTTTATAATCTTTAATGTGCTCGATATTTTTGCCTCGTTCGAGCATAAGGACTTTAAGTCCTTTCTCCGTTAGTTCCTTCGCTGCCCAGCCCCCGCTGATGCCAGAACCAACGACAATTGCGTCGTATTCGTTATTTGCCATGTGATGTCCCCTTAGCACTTACGTCATGTATCGTGCTCGGTGTAAAGTCATACGTCACAGATGTGAACCGCTTGGCGAAGCGACTCTATCCTGCCTGTTTTATTATTTGGTGTTGGAATGAACTCCTGTGCGAGATACCCATCAAAGCCGGTCTCTTTGATGGCATTCGCGATTGCTGCGTAATTCAGCTCTTGGTTGTCTCCGATTTCGTGACGACCGGGTACACCAGCAGTGTGGTAGTGCCCGAAGTAGGTATGGTTGTCACGAATAGTACGGATAATGTCCCCTTCGCTAATTTGCATGTGGTAAATGTCGTAAAGCAGCGAAAAGTGCTTGCTACCTAAACGCTTACAAAGCTCGATACCCCACGCTGAGTTATCTGCCATGTAATCTGGG
>JALUXV010000197.1 GCA_027013165.1 Alteromonadaceae bacterium | reverse complement strand
CTCGCACCCCATATCTTTTAGGTATTCTACCTGTTCAGGTGCTTCAACCCCTTCTGCTACGCAGCGCACATTCAGTGCTTTTGCCATTCCTAACACAACGTTGACAATAAGCGCCGGATGCTGAGCTTCAGCGTCGATAATATCGTCCACAAAGCACTTATCGATTTTTATCTCTGAAATCGGCAAAACTTGCAGGTAGGCCAAACTAGAATAGCCTGTACCAAAGTCATCGATAGAGAAATGAAACCCTTGCATATTTAAGTGCTGCATTGTGTGTTTTACAACATCAACGTCTGCTACCAAGGCGGTTTCAGTTAGTTCGATAACTAGGGCCGAGGGGGGCAGAGACCATCGCTTAATACAAGCTAAGAGTTTTACCGAAAAATCGTCGGAAATAATTTGTTTCGCGCTAATATTAACGGCCACTCGGGTTTTTATACCTTGCTTGTACAAAGGGTGCAACAATTGACAAACTTGGTTTAAAACCCAGTCACCAAGGGCGATGATAATGCCACTTTCTTCAGCGAGAGGAATGAATTCGGCAGGACTTACAAAGCCGAGGCTAGCTGAATGCCATCGCAGTAAAGCCTCGGAAGAGCATACCGCATTATTTTGGTCATATTGAGGTTGGAGAACCACAGAGAGTTCGTTGAATACAGAGCCGCTGTGGAGCGCGGAAAGTATGGACTTCTCTCTGCGATAGCCATTAAGAGCTTCTGCGGTTAGAAAACACTGGCCACTGGGTTTAGCTTCTTTCGCGCGAGAAAGGGCGTATTCTAGTGAATCTAGAATACTCTCAAAGCTCTCATTCTGGTGGTGGCAAATCATGCTGCCTAATGAGAAGGTGATGCTCTCATGGTAGTCATCTCCTTGTACTAACACTTCATTGACAACGTCTCTGACTATCTGCTGATGAAGTGTTATCCATGCTTCTTCAGAAACGTCTTCATTTGCAGAAATAATATAAAACGAGTCGGCGCCATTTTTGTAGAGTTTGAAACTTGAGGGCAACCTTGAGTTCAGCGTATAGCCAATGGTATTAATAATTTCATCACCAATATCAACACTGTACTTCAAGTTGAGTTGAGAAATACCGTCAATGTCGATAAGGCCTATGTATTTGTGCGGCTGGGCAGCCCGCTTAAGCTCATCGCGTAATTCTTGTTCAAACCAACGACGATTTTTAAGGCCAGTTATGGTATCCGTGTAGGCCATGTTATAGATTTTATCTTCGGCTGAAATTCGTTCACTGATGTCTCGGACAATACCTATGAATTCAGCTTCCTTATCTTTTTCAACTTTCGTGAGAGCCAGTTCCATTTGAAATATCTCGCCGTTTTTTCTCATGGCAGGCAACTGGCGACCTTTACCGATAATATGCGCCTCACCGGTTTCTCGGTAGGTCTGTAAGTATCTATCGTGCTCGTTACAGTAGGGGGGAGGCATTAAAATATTAATGCGTTCACCAATAAGTTCGTTTTCAGTGTAACCAAATATTCTTTGAGCAACGACATTACAATGTTTAATAACGCCTTTTTCGTCTGTGGTAATAACGGCATCGTTGAGGTTATTGAGTATGGCTTCAAGTCGGTTCTTACGTGCCTGCTGAGATATCAATGCCGCTCGCTCGTTAGATATATCCTCAAAGGTTCCGTACACAGAAACTATCTCACCCTGCGGGTTTCTGTCGGCATAGCCCGTGGTTCTTACCCATTTTGCACGACCTTGTGTATCAACAAACTGTAACTCTTCATGGTAGGGTTTTCCTGTTGCAATAAGCACACTTAGTCGATTTGCGATAACTTGAGCGTCTTTTTCACGGTAGCAGGCGATGGCTTTTTCTTTGATGATTGGTGTGTTCACTGGCATACCGTAGATACGATACACCTCTTCAGTCCAGAATAGCGCTTCAGTGGATAGTTCAAGTTGCCATGCGCCAACATGTGCAATCCGCTCTACCGCTTCAAAAAGATAAAGTCGTTCATTGGCGCTATTCTCAAAAAATGATTTTTGAGAAAACACGCCTAGATAATCGCCGGTTTGTTTAAACAGCGCTTTTTGAGCATCATTTAAGTGTCGGTCGGTGTGTTGCAGGCCAACTAACAGACCACAGGGGTGTCCCGCAGTATCGAGTAATGATGTTCCAATGTAGGTTCGAATACCCATGTCGCTAAGTAAAGTATCCTTAGGGAAATGATTAGCTACATCGGTATATTCGCAGTAATTACCAGTGATCGCGTTATCACATGGGGATTGGGCAAGTTCGTAGGAAAAGTTCTCTACTATTGCGTTATTGCTTACAGTAACAGTTGTTGTTGCGTGAGATTTATTGTCGTCAACAACAGAGAGGAACAGATAGTCGAATTGCAGAGCCTTATTTAAGGCAAGTAACGTTTGTTCTATATGTGGACGTTGTTCTTCGCAAATATGCAAAAAGTCTTTCGCGGAAAATAAAGGAGTATATTTCACCATATTTTAAAAACAAAATCCCTCAATCCAATAACAATTATCTTAACCACTACTAAAGATACACAATGGCGTTGGAGTATACACGACGAGCCTGTTGACGTGAATTTATTGTAATGTTTGTGGTCGTTGAGATTTGGCTACTTGTCCCATGTTAACCTTATCTGTGTGAAAGTTTTCTACACTTTGCTAAACCGTATCGCAACAGTAAGGAGCAACGTAAAGCGTATGAATATTATAGACAACAGGGGGGGGCAGAGCGCACCCTCCATAGGTCAAAATAAAGCTAACAGCTTATGGGTTAGTGACAGGGAGCATATTTATTGTGAAAAATGAAAGTGTCTTGCGTTTCGATGCTCAAATGATTAACGCACTGAATCAAAGTGCAAAGGACAGTCCTAGGCAACGCGCCAATAAAAACATTCACCCTCATTATCAAGATGCAGTACAGCGACTGTTTATCTCTATGTGTCCTGACTCTTATGTAAGACCACATCGTCATACGCAAGACTACAAATGGGAATTTTTCATGGTGGTGTCAGGGCGATTGGATATTTTACTGTTCGAAGAGGATGGCACACTCACCGAGCGTATTCCTTTGGAAGCGGGAGGGAAAACCTTTGGTGTAGAAATTCCTCCCAATACTTGGCATGCAACGGTGTGCTATGAACCCGTAACGTTCGTTGAGGTAAAGCAGGGGCCGTATGAAATCACCGAAGACAAGAACTTCGCTTTGTGGTCACCACCCGAGGACGACAATCGTGTACCAGCGTTTTTGAAGATGTTAAAAACCGCACAAGTTGGTCAAGTATTATCTATGCCCGAAAATACCTCAGTATAATAAGCAAACAAAGTGCGGAAGATGTATAAAGTCTTGTGTAGGGGGAGCGATGGAGTTTTTACAGCCGTCTGAGGCATGGATGCCGAAGCCGAGCCCACAGGGATGTGTTTACGGCGTGCGGTAAAAACTCCATCGCTCCCCCTGAATTCCAACGGTGTCACTAAATCCGATGGCTTGTATACTACCTAAGCAGCAGTCATTTCACTTTGTTCTTGTTTACTGATTCTCTGCGTTTCTAACGTATCAACAAGCGCTTGAGGGTCGGAAACTATTAATTGGATGGTTTCTGGATGCTCTAAAAAAGTTCCCATCAGTGTGTGCCATTGGGCTTGCTTAGTGCAGGTTATCTGGACGTTGGCAACGTCTCCACGCCCAATTGTGACTGTTTCCTTGCTCTTTTCCCACGTACCTTGGCTCACTGAGTTAATGTCACTTAATGGAACAAGTAGAAGATTTAAGAACGAATCATTGATGACAAGATGGTCATTGTAGAGATAAACCGAGTAATGCTTGGCGATTCTGTAATTCGCTACTACGGAGAAAACGCTATATAAAATTAAGCTCGACACAATAATAGCGGCTAGCTCACTCAAATTGACTATAGCCAAATAAGAACCCACGCTCGCAATTAGTGTAGCAGCGAGCAATAACAACATGAAAACACCTGATTTACTGAGGGTTGTTAAATCGGTAATTTTGGGCGTGTGGTTGCGACTAAACTTGGGGATCATGTAATACCAACATGCAGGTTCAGCCGCCATCATTAAGGCAAGGGAACGCTTTTTGTCTTCACTTTCTGTGAGTGAAGATAACGCTTTAACTCGTGGATCCCCTTTGGTGTGACGTGCTTTCCATAACATGGAAACTACGTGTGCAATTACCGCGAGTTCAATAAGCAGTAATATTGCGATAATCGGGTATCGAACGTAGCTGATGAAGTCAAAGTACTCGGCGAGTTCACTAGGCAAGGTATAGCGAGCGATAACCGTTCCTAAACTCAGTGGAATAATGATTTTCCAGCGCTTCTCTTCGCCTTTTAATATAACGCAAAACCAATAGAGTGCCGGTAGCGCAATAAAATATGCAGCGAGAAAGCTGAAGGTTAAGACTTTATCTGCTTTAGTGCTTAGTGCCTCTGGCATAAAAGTGAAACCAGCGCCGAATACGGCGGCCATACACAAAAGATAAAATAATCGAAATTTGACTCGCGTACGCATTGTTCTTCCTTGTATTTCAATCAAGGCACTATACCCACAAATCGAGAGCGTATCATCTGCTATTTAAGACGTACTTCAACCTGTTGTAGTTGAAATTACTCACCTTTCCAAAATGGAAAGTAGTTGCCATTGCTTATTAAAATGGTATGGTGAAGGATACTTAATGTGCAGAGATTGTTCTGCCAATTAATTTTTTAGGAAGAATTCCCATGCGAAACGTAGCCAAACCGTACATTTACAATTTTACCGATTGATTGCGCCTGACCGTGGTGTTCAGGGGCGATTAATGGCTCTGGGCACGCAGGAAACGTTTTGCAAAAGCCCAGAAGTTTAAACTATCTGGGTTTTTTTATGCCCAAAACTTGAGGCAAGTTTATAATGAGAGAGTTAACGTTAGGCGAAATAAGAAAGCAACACCGTGTTAAGCAGGAAGTTGTGGCAATGGCATTGTGTGTGACAGCATCTGGGGTAAGTAAACTAGAGTCAAAGCGTATCCAAGATGTACCCTTGCATCGCGCGGCAGCCTATTTGGCTGCGGTGGGTGGTAGCTTAAAAGTAGAAGTAACGCTACCAGATGGTGACACGTTATCTATGGCGGCGCATAATGCAGCCTAATACGGGCGATGAAAAATAGAGGAAGTTAAAATGTCGGTTCATGAGATCACCCATCCGTTGGTACGGCATAAGATAGGGTTGATGCGGGATAGTGAAATAAGCAGTAAGGATTTTAGAGCATTAGCCTCTGAAGTTGGCAACCTTTTGACGTATGAAGCGACGCGTGCTTTGCCCACCGAACCTACTCAAACCACAACTTGGTCTGGTGATAAAGTAACGATTAAGCAGATTAAAGGGAAGAAAATTACCGTTGTGCCGATTTTGCGAGCAGGACTAGGTATGCTCGATGGTGTTTTGAATTTGATTCCGAATGCAAAAATCAGTGTGGTGGGCTTGTATCGCAATGAAGAAACTCTTGAACCCGTAGCTTACTTTGACAAAGTGGTAAAGAATATAGACGAGCGTACGGCTTTAATTGTTGATCCAATGCTTGCTACGGGCGGCACGCTTATAGCGACTATTGAGTTGCTTAAACAAAAAGGCTGTAAGCGAATTTTAGGATTGTTCTTAGTAGCAGCACCAGAAGGGATTCAAGCTGTAGTTGATCGCCACCCCGATGTTGACATTTTTACCGCCGCTATCGACGAAAAATTAAATGAACAGGGGTATATTTTACCGGGCCTTGGTGATGCCGGTGATAAAATTTTTGGAACGCGCTAACCCGCGTGTTCGTGTTTTAGCGCGTTTAGCATATCATTATGTGATTTGAAGTTCAGCGCGCAACCGTTGAAAAAGGCCTCGAGCTTATTGTCTCTGAATAGGTCTCCCTGCTCCTTTAAGCTAGCGGGTTGATTGTTGGCTTTCGGCGGAAACAAACCGTACCCTGACAATAGGCAATGCCACGACGAGGCACTAAAGTGTTCATCAATATTTTGTCTGTTGATTTCTTCTACTAAATCTTGCTTTTGGTACCAAGTATTAAGTAGCTGAATCAGCGAGTCAGACAATGCGGTGTTGTTTCGATTGTCGACCCAGTATTGACTGTCTTCGCGAGAGTTTAACTTGTAGTGGGCTACAATGTAGTCTCTTACTCGCTCAAAGCGTTCAGACATAGCCTTATTGTACTTTTCTTGATATTTGTTGCTAAAGTCTCCTGCTTGGTAATCACTGATGAACATCTCAATACCTATTTGCACTAGGTGCAACGCAGTTGCTTCTAGGGGTTCGATAAAACCTTGAGATAAACCTAAGCCTAAGCAGTTTTTTGCCCAATGTTTCTCGCATTGCCCCACATTCATAGTAAGGTGTTTAGCTTCTATGTCTGAATTCAACAGCCCTAAGTGTTCCCTTAGTTCAGTTTCAGCCGCATCTTTATTCAAATAATGATTACTGTAAACGTAGCCGTTGCCGGTTCTGTGCATCAAAGGTATTTGCCAGCACCACCCGTTAGACAGGGCGGTAGAAGTAGTTTCAACCGGCAGAGTTTGTAGGGCGTCGGTAGGAATAACAACAGCTGCATTGTTGAACAGGTTATTAGCAAAGGGGTTAAAAGTGACATTTAATGTACTTTGTAAAAGTAAGCTTTTGAATCCTGAACAATCGATGAAAAAATCACCCTCGATACAATGTCCGTTATTACAGTCGAGGCTTTTTATGCTGCCATCTGGGTGTTGTGAGACAGAAGTGATTTCTGCTTGAATATGGTTTACGCCAAGGGTAACCGCTCGGTCTTTTAGAAAGTTGCCTAATAGCCCAGAGTCAAAATGGTAACCGTACTCAATGCGGAAAGGGAAATTATCAGGCGTTATTGGTGCTAACCCTTGGTTAGCGAGATAACCGGCAAACAGAAATTTATCGGGCTGAGTTTCAACATCTAAGCCAAGCCTTCGAGTACGGCAATTCACATGAAATGCCCGTTCGCTAAAAGTGTCGAGCTGGCCGAAAAAGGGATGGCTGTAGCCCGAAGGAGCATACTTAGGGCTCCAGCCCTTAAAGCGAATATTCGTTTTATAGGTGGCATGACACTTGGGCATCCACTCAGCTTCATCAATACCCAAATCTGTGAAAAAGCGCTTTAATGTTGGTGTTGAACCTTCTCCAACACCAATAATGCCAATATTGGGTGCTTCCACTAAACTAATTTCAACGGGTGTGTTTTTCCAGTGGTGAGCAAGTAGGTTAGCTGCCATCCACCCAGCGGTGCCGCCGCCGGCAATCACGATTCTATGTGGTTGCATGAATATAACGCCCTACTGTTTATCCCAAACTAATGCTTTGAAATGCTTTCTGCACATGGATTCGTAGCTGTCGTTACCACCGATTTGTACTTGGTCGCCACTGTTCACTGCGTTGCCATTTTCATCTAAGCGTACAACAAAGCTAGCTTTTCTTCCGCAGTGGCACACGGTTTTTAACTCCGACAGTTTGTCAGCCCATGCCAGTAAGTAATGACTACCTTCGAAAGTTTCGCCAAGAAAATCAGTTCTTAACCCATAAGCAAGTACCGGAATTTTGAGCTCATCAACCACGTCAACTAGTTGCAAAACTTGCGCTTTTGACAGGAACTGTGCTTCGTCTATGAACACGCAATCTAGCTTTATATTCCCACACTCCTTCTTTATGGATGCAAATAGGTCGTCGTCTTTAGCGTATAGTTTTGCGTCGGCTTGTAAGCCAATTCTGGAAGTCACTTTACCTACGCCGTAACGATCATCTAGTGCGGCCGTATAGATTAGCGCATTCATTCCGCGTTCTTTGTAATTGTATGCAGATTGGAGAAGAGATGTGGATTTACCTGCATTCATCGCAGAATAATAAAAGTAAAGCTGAGCCATAATGAGTTAGTTGTTCTTGTTATACCAGTTAATAAAATCGTTTTTATTCATCGGGCGAGCGAAGTAAAACCCTTGAAAATAATCAGCGCCAAGGTCTCTTAAGCGCTCAATTTGGGTTTCAGTCTCTACCCCTTCTGCGATGGTTTTACAGCCAAATTCATTGGCGATGAGTGCAGTAGCTCGCAAGATAGTGTCGTTGCCTTCATCTGAGCTTTTCACAAAGGAACGATCAATTTTAATGCAGTCGCAGTCCATGGATTGTAAACGACTAAGTGATGAATACCCAGTACCGAAATCGTCTATTGATACTTGTATACCACGTGCTTTAATGTCGTTAACTCGCTTTATCGCGTCTTTGTCGTTGCGAGTAAATACACTTTCAGTGATCTCTAAATAGAGTTGCTCGGGCAATATAGACGTAGTATCGAGGATATTATCTAAGGTACGAATTAAACTATCGTCCATCAGTTGTATCACAGATACATTAACAGATAGATTTATTTTTTCTTCAAAGGGCCATTGAGATGCATCAATACAGGCGCGATGAAGTACCCATCGTCCAATATCGTTCATTAGCCCCATACGTTCTGCTAGTGGGATGAATTCGGCCGGGGAGATAAACTCTCCGTCACATTGCCATCGCAATAAGGCTTCGACAGAAGCGACTTTTAGCGTTCTAGCATCCACGATAGGTAGGTAGTTTACCGATAGCTCGTTATTTTCTATCGCACAGCGCAATTGTTCTCGTCGCTTTTGCTCTAGTCTTATTTGTGCGTGTAAAACTTCATTGAACACACCAATTGCGCCACTGCCTTCGCGCTTTTTATCGTACATAGTAAGGTCGGCGTGTTGTATTAAGGTAAGTGCATCGTTTCCATGGCTTGGAAATAGAGCTATGCCTATGGTGGCGTCCAAATTTACTTGGTTGTCATTAGCACTAATGGGAACAGTCACACCATTTCTCATGGCGTTTGCTACCGCTACCGCTGTGTCTTTGGTGGCATAAGGGATGATGGCCACAAATTCATCGCCACCCCAGCGTCCCAAATGGCCGTCTTCGCAATAACGTTCAAGACGTTGTGCAATACTCGCAAGCACGATATCACCCACTTCGTGTCCTAGACTGTCGTTAACTTGTTTGAAGCCATCTAAATCGATGAAGAGTACTGCGAAGTTTTTTTCCAGTTTGTTTGAAGTATCGATGAGTGCATTTAAGTGTTTAAGAAAGCCGCTGCGGTTTAACAAGTTTGTGAGAGGATCCATGTTTGACAAACGAAGTATATCGCGCGTACGTTTTTCTACTTCTGCCTCAAGGTTGCTATTAGCATGGTCGAGTTTACTGTTTGAATCTACTAGTTTCGCGTTTATTTCGGCAATTTCAGTTCGCTCTTGGCTCATTTGCGTTAACAAGTGTGCGTTACTTTGCTTTAAGGCGACGGTGTTTTCGAAAAAAGCGTTGTAGCGGAATCCGCTGCTCAATAAGGCACCCCAAAAGACAATGCCCAAAATTCCCAGTACTGAAAACCCATGTTGATGGTCAAACAAAATTACTATGCTAAGTGGGATTAATAGTAGAGTGCTGTATATTGCGACGAGAAGTCGACTTGGTGCCAGGACGGTTGCAGAGCCACTCGCCATCGCTGATAGAATTATCATAGTGGCTGCTAGTTCAGTTGGCGTCATATTTTCATACAGCGCTATAGAGTAAACTGACCACATAATAGCGGTGAGGGTGACACCAATTGAAAAGCGAAGTTTAGTGGGGGCAACTGCGTATTCGGTGCCCTTTAAACGTATGAACCAATAGGCGGTATCTACTAAACGAGCGAGAGCAATAGTGACTAATATTACCCAGAAAGTCTGTTTCAAATCTTGAACGAGTGGAGTTTCAAAACCAAACGTGAGGCCAGTGAATACTAGAATAGTGACTAGAATTCCCGCAATAGCATTTCCATGAAGCATATCAACGAGGTCTCGTTGTATCTGCGGGTACTTTGCAATTTGTTTTTTATTAAACAATGCGGTGATGTTTGTTTTCGCCATATTTTACTTATTTGATACTTCGAGGTTAAAACAAAACCTTTATGGGCTTGTATAACTTTAGCACCTTGTTTGGCTAATTTACCAAAAATTAACAGGCATGGCTTTGGTATTCGTCGGCAAATACGAAAAAAGCCCTGTAGACGAGCTAACAGGGCTTAACATGGTTGGAACTGGTTATGCAGTATTAAGCAGCGTTTTTATTGCTACTGACTGCTTTGAGCGTTTCTGACGCAGGTAGAATTTCCATATCGAAAGTGTACTCGTCTACGCGAACCGCTAGTTTACGTTTTTCGTTGTAGTCAGTTAGCTGCGCTGCTTCTTGCTCGGTGACAACGCCTTTTTCTAGCAGCTTATTAAGTGCATTTTCAAACGAAATAAATGGGATAACAGGCTCTTTGCGTAAGGCTTTTTGCACTTTACCAAGCAAATGCTTAACCGCGTGCTTCGCTTTAAAGGCTTGCTCATTAATCTCGTTTCCGTCGCCATTCATTGGACGCACAAGATGCGTGATTTGGTCTTTTGCACTGTTATCTTGCATTGCTGCTGCAGCCAATTCTGTCACTAGCTTGTCGCTGATCCCTTTAACACTGTTTGAGTAAGTGTTTGTCAAAAGACGCATTAAGCCACGGGTAGCAGTGTTCGGGAAATTGTTGATGAAATTAACAATTGCCTGATCTGCTTGCTGTAGCGACCACTGGATAGCGTATTCAAAATAGGGCTGAGCTAGTTTTCTGTCCTCAACACGCTGCTCGTAGAAGCGAATCGCCGCCATTGCACCGTAAAGATAACTCATTACGTCACCTAAACGAGCCGATAGTAATTCAGCTTTCTTCAGATCACCGCCAAGTACTGCCAAAGAAAGGTCAGCAAGTGGTGCAAGTTTTGCTGCGATGCTATTTAGGCGTTTTTCGTGCTTCACCACTTCTGGTAGTGATGACTCACTTCCACGTAAGAATGGAAGGTAGCTCTTACCAAAACTGCGGAACGCGTTGTTCACACTAAAACCTACCGTTTTGCGTAACACCTTGTTGAATTCTTTGTCAGCACTGCTGTCGTTGCTATGAATTAGATCAACCATCTCTTTCAAGTATGGGTGACAACGCATTGCACCTTGACCGAAGATCATAAGGTTACGAGTAAGAATATTTGCACCTTCTACCGTAATGGCAATAGGTAACGCTGAATAACCTTCAGACAAAGTATTTTGCGGGCCACGCTGAATAGCTTTACCTGCTTGAATGTCCATGGCTGAATTCATTACATCACGACCAAGCTCAGTCATGTGGTATTTTGCAATGGCAGTAACAACAGACGGCTTAACGCCAAGGCCTAGACCTTCAGTTGTTAGTACTCGCATGGCTTCAAGCAAGAAGGTTTTTCCTGCAATATCGGCCATTTTCTCTTGAATACCTTCGAAGCGACCAATGGGTAACCCAAATTGCTCACGAACGAATGAGTACTCAGCGGTGCTCTTGAATGCAGATTGTGCAGTAGCAACACCCATCGCTGGAAGTGAAATACCGCGACCTGCGCCAAGGCAGCTAACAAGCATTTGCCATCCGCGCCCAATGTTCTTTTGGCCACCAATGATGAATTCCATTGGGATAAACACGTCTTGGCCACGAGTAGTTCCGTTGTAGAAACGAACACCCATAGGGTCGTGACGGTTACCAAGTTCTACCCCAGGGTGAGACTTTGGTAAAAGTGCACAAGTAATACCGAGTTCTAGTTTGTCACCAAGCAGTTGGTCTGGGTCGAATACTTTAAATGCTAGGCCAAGTACCGTTGCGATAGGTGCAAGAGTAATGTAACGCTTGTCCCAGCTGACACGTAGGCCAAGTACTTCTTCACCATTGTATTCGCCCTTAGTGACGATTGCAGCGTCAGGAATTGCACCAGCGTCTGAACCAGCTTCTGGGCTGGTAAGTGCAAAACAAGGAATGTCACGACCATCAGCAAGTCGCGGTAGCCAGTAATCTTGTTGCTCACTTGTACCATAGTGCATCAATAATTCACCTGGACCTAATGAGTTAGGCACCATAACGGTTACTGCTATTGCACCACTTTTAGCTGCGATAGTCGCAACAATAGTAGAGTTTGCGTAAGGTGAAAATTCTAGACCACCAAATTTCTTTGGAATGATCATAGAGAAGAATCTGTTTTTACCCAAGAAATCTAGGATGTGCTGAGGAATATGTTTTTCGTTGCTAATTTCATACTCGTCGATCATTCCCAGTAGCTCAGTTACTGGGCCGTCCATAAAGGCTTGTTCTTCAGCGCTTAGCTTGGCTTGAGGAATATCGCGTAATGCCTGCATATCAGGTTTACCCTGATAAATTGACGATTCGATCCACACGTCACCTGCATCAAGTGCTTCCTGCTCTGTCACAGAAATTGGTGGTAGTACTTTCTTTAAGCTAGTTCTGATACTCATTTTACTCATCCGCTCATCTGACCAGTTGTATGGGTTTATAGTACAACAGAATTTAAAAAGATCAAAATTTGATAAAACTTCATATTTTTCAGTGTTTTGCGGTTTGTCTGTTCTTTTTTTGAACGATAAGGTGCTGATTTTTTTGTTTATTTTGTGTGCGTTAAATGTTTTTCATGTGTAAAAATAATGTCCAGGAATTTAAATCTGCCAAAGGAATAGCATTGTATGCGGTTCAAGCTGTGGTCATTCATCTTTAGCTTGGTGATGACTGAATTCGACGAAGACGCAGAGGCTAGGTAGAATACACATAATTAATAAAAGGATGGAAATCTCACTTGTCGGCAGCAGTAAAAGCCCCCCAGTTTAAAATGAGTTTCTTTGCGCCTAGGTATTGGCCTGTGTGGTTAGGCGCGACGCTGCTCTACTTACTCACTTGGTTACCCTTTCCCCTCATTCGATTGTTGGGCCGAGGGGTAGGTTACCTTCTGAAAACACTCGCTAAGCAAAGAGTATGGGTTGCGCGAAGAAACATTGAGTTATGGGATCCCAGTTTGTCTTCTCAACAAGTTGATAAGTTGTTGAATGACAATATTGCTCGTACTGGAATGGCATTATTCGAAACGGCTATGGGATGGTGGTGGCCAAATTGGCGTGTTAAACGTCATTTTGAAGTTGAAGGTTATGAATATGTCGAAGAGGCATTTAAGGCCAAGGGTGGTGTCTTTGGCATGGCGCTGCACAATGTAAACCTTGAGTTTGCATGTCGAGGGCTAGGTTACACGCACCCAAGTATTGCTTTTTATAGAAAACACGATAACCCGCTAATTGATTACCTTCAGTATCATGGCCGTAATCGTTCAAATAAATACATGATACACAAGCGTAATTCCAAGGCACTGATACGAGCACTGGAAGACAACGAAATGTGCTTATACCTTCCCGATCAAGACTATGGGCCTAGGCAAAGTATCTTTGTCCCATTTGGCGGCGTGAGTGAAACCGCGACAACAACCGGAACGCTTATGTTTATTCGCAGAACCCAATGTGTACCGCTAATGGTTACATCGCAGTACACAGCTTCTGGATACAAAGTGAAGTTCTATCCACCAATGCCTGAGCTGCGTGACATGGATGACGAAACGGCGTTAACCTTGTTAAACCAAAAAATCGATACCATAGTTAAAGAGCAACCAGACAGCTATCTCTGGATGCATAAACGATTTAAAACTAGGCCGGAAAGTAGCCCGCAATCTTTGTATAAATAATTCGCGTTAATTATTCATTGTATCAGCACAATGAGTTGTTTAATTTATATTAAGTTGAGTTTATTTCGATGAGTCGACAATGATAAATGGTGATAAAGGCTTTTCTCGTTCCTTGTTTTGGCTGCGCCATCTTGCCTTAGCATTCGTTTTGGTCGCAGTTGCGGGAATACTCATATTCTTGCGTCAGGGAAACTCACCTGACGAGTTACCCGATGGCGCGCCGCAAGAACAATCGGTTTCAACCGGCTTAAGCGAATTTTACCGTGAGTTTCGCATGTCAGCCACCGAACCGGTTGACGAGCCAGCGGGCGATTTTGTATTGGATATTGCCGGAGTCGATTCTAACCTAGATGCGCGTCTTGAAAGTATGTCTGTTCGAACTCGCCCAGTTGAGGAAAACTGGACAGGGGAGCACAAAAATCGATCTTTCAAAGCAGGCAATACCCTTCGTGAAGCTATTACCACCTATGCGTTAGCAGAGGGAATGCAGGTTATCTGGAATCTTGATCAAGATTTTGTCATTAAGCATCAGTTCCAAATGGACAATACGGTCGCTGGGTCACTAGCAGAAATTGCTAGTGGCATTAATAGTAGTTTTGAAGGCGACGTAAGAGTTTTCCTGTGTTCAGAACAACGCTCATTGGTGGTTTCGGCCGAGGCCACTCCTTTCTTAGTTGACGAGTGTAGCGCTGTAAATTAGACGGGTTGTTATTTTAACCTAATAATGTCCCCTTTTTAACCTTTATATATTGCTCAAATTATTGCAAGGAGCACCCTAATATTATGGACACGCTAGTAAAATTGGTTCCTCTCGATAGTTCACTGTGGACCTATGTAGTTATTGATTTTGGGATAGCACTGGCGCTACTGCTTGTTCTTAAGTGGTTGAATGGTGCGTTTCGCTCGAACTCAGTGACCGAAGAATTGGGCGTTAAAGACAATATTGCGTTTGGAATAAGCTTAGCGGGCGGTATGTTGAGTCTGTGCATAGTGCTTAGTGCTGTAGTGGGCAGGCATATTGGGATGGGTTACAGCAAAGCGGCCATGGGAATGTTCATTTTTGGCGCTGTGGGCATCACTTTACTTAAAGTTAGTCAATTCATTCACGATAAGTTAGTGCTTGATAGAGTGGATGCTGAAGCTCTTATTGAA
>JALUXV010000196.1 GCA_027013165.1 Alteromonadaceae bacterium | reverse complement strand
TTTCTTTTCAATCACATGTTGCAACAAAACTCAAAAGCGGCTTGACCATTGGCTCCTGGCAGACCTTTAGGCGTAAGGCACTAATCTTTCGCTGTGGTGTTTCTCATTATTGACAATGTATCTATTATGTATACAATGAGTATCAATATGCCAGCAAAAGCACCCAGAATTTCAAAAAAAACGGCTACCGAGCTTGTCGCCCTGGGGGAGCAAATATGCACGCAGCGCAAAGCGATGCGAATCAATGCAACCACTCTTGCAGAGGCTGCTGGAATGTCACGTGTCACTCTGCATAGAATCGAGAAGGGAGAACCTTCGGTGACGATAGGGGCTTATCTCAATGCGGCAACCTCTCTTGGTCTGAAGCTAAGTATCATTGAAAGGACAGGTTCAACCCTCCCCCCTGATGATCGTGAAGGCCTGATCCCGGCACGCATTCATTTGGTCGATTACCCGCAACTGAAGAAACTTGCATGGCAAGTGCAGGGTATTGATACCTTGTCCCCTTCGGAAGCGTTGGATATTTACACGCGCAACCGGCGTCATCTGGATGTGAAGGCGCTGGAGACGCATGAACGGCAACTGATAGACGCATTGCAGCTGGGCCTGGGTGAAAACGATGGCGATGTTTAAACGTCCACATCATCAGCAAATTGCTTACGCCCTGCGCGCACTCAACGGCCCGCTCCTGCGGGAGAATAATTGTTTGTTCGCCGGAGGTACTGTAATGGCGCTGCGTTTTGGCGAATATCGTGAATCGATTGATATCGATTTTCTGATCTCGGATATTACCTGCTACCGCAATTTACGCCAATTGCTTACCGGTGCCGCAGGGATCGGTGCCATTGTTAGCGAGGGCGTTGAGCCCTTGTTGCAACAGCGGGAAATAAAAGCGGATCAATACGGGATCAGAACGGTTCTTGACGTGGCTGGTCAACCCATCAAATTTGAAATCGTTCTTGAGGGACGGATAGAACTGTCTCCACCAGGCGCCGAGGATGAAGTGTGCGGAATTGCATCATTGACTCTTTTGGATATGGCTGTGAGTAAGCTCCTGGCAAATTCTGACCGCTGGGCTGACGATGGCGTTTTTAATCGTGATGTGATTGATCTTGCCATGATGGAGCCTTCAATAGATTTGTTGCGTCGAGCTGTGGCAAAGGCGGAAACAGCATACGGCCAGTGTGTTCAGAGAGATCTTAAAAAAGCTATTGACCGCCTTCAACAAAGGCGTGACTGGCTTGAGCGCTGTATGGATGCCCTGGCAATAACATTGCCAAAGGTGCTGGTGTGGAAAAATATTCGTTCACTTCTCAGGGTGTTACATTGAGATTCACCGGATGAAAAGAAGGACACGAACTGAAAATTGGGGTTATATATGGTCCACTTCGGTATTGCAAAAAATAATTTTCAGTTAGCTAAAAAATATTGCTTCCATATATCCGGCCTTTTGTGAGACAGTTTTGTCTCTGGCCTTGATGGAATCTGCGCATTCCCATCTCATCAGACTATAGGCATCAATGGGCTCTGGCCTGGGTACATAAAACAGGTCGACTATCACTCAGCATTGCACCTTATCTTAACGTGTGGCGGTTTAACCGAAGCGATTCGTTCCCGTTGAAAAAAGATGGCATGGAGGTTGGCTCACTGACTGAGTCTGAAAGTTTGACTCAAAATGCAGGATTGATGGTTTTAATTAGTCGACAATAGTAGTTACATATTTTGCTATTAAAAAAGGTGACATAGCGATGTGTGCTTTCAATGGCTAAAAGCAGACACTCAAGTCCGGTATACATGCCGACGACTGATATCTTGTGCAGCGGCTAGTTATGTAAAAACCTTACTTCCTTGTAAACTGTCACTCACATTGTCATACTTTGAGAATAGTCACTCAATAAAGAGACAAGATAATTATGGACGCTGACGTTAAAGCAGCACTAAAACGACTTAATTCAATTCTACCATTGATATCTGGACAGAAATCCCTAAGTGATGACGATGCCGCTCTGTACTGCAAACGGCTCAACAGCTACGTACAGCAGGGCCGTATTCTTACCCGTGACGAAGTCGAGAGGAATTAACGATGGACATCAAACCGATTAAAACGGATGCTGACTACCGCACGGCATTAAAAGAAATTAAACAACTGATGATGGCGGCACCTGATACACCAGAAGGTGAAAAGCTGGCTGTTATGGTCACGCTCATTGAAGCTTATGAAGCCAGGCACTTTCCGATAGACTTGCCGGATCCAGTTGAAGCGATTAAGTTCGAAAGGGAACGCAGGGGCTTAACCGTAAAAGACCTGGAGCCGATGATCGGCAAAAGTAATCGTGTTTACGAGATACTGAATCACAAACGTACACTGACTTTGAAGATGATCTGGAAACTCCACGAAGGTCTGGGTATTCCGGCCGAGTCGTTAATCAAACCACAATATGCTCATGCCTGACCACCATCGTAGTGGCGATAAGTTTCATGATATTTCTGCTATCGATTCGAGGCTGGCTGAGCTTGAGCAGGAAAAGCAAGATCTCATAGCCCTTAGAAAAAAGCTGCAATCATCAAAACCAACGCCTCCGGTTTTGGACTCATTTTCTCCAGAGCAAAAGATAGCAATTTTCAAAAGTCTGTTTCGTGGCCGCACCGATATTTATGCCAATCGCTGGGAAAATCAACGAGGAC
>JALUXV010000195.1 GCA_027013165.1 Alteromonadaceae bacterium | reverse complement strand
CTAACGCGTCCCGTTGGGGCGCCAAATAACATTTTATTGCAGCCGACTTTCGTCGCAAGCCTGCGAGTTCATGACGATCGATAGGTGTATTCCCTTCTGACAGTGCTTCTTCAAACTGTGATAACACTTCACTAATATCGTCTACGGTTTCGCTGATTTTGTCGGCAATTTTTTCCACGAGGGTACATATTACTCCGCCTATATCTTTTGGACCTTCTTTAGCTAACAACAGATCTTTTACTTCTTGTACCGATGACAAGGCGCGGTCTTTCTTGCGGGCAGTCACGAGCAAGTTGTCAGATATCCAAAAGCGCAGAGAAACCATGTCTTCTGGATCGGCATTGGGGTTTCTATTAATGCCCCGCAGATACAACATAGTCCCTTGTTGTGTAGAGACTACCCTAGGGCGAGTTTCATTAGCGCACAGTGCATCTATAACATTTTCTGGCAAACCAATAGCGCGCATAAGAGAGAGCGCGCCGGGAGCGTCACTTTGTATATGCACCCAGCGAAGAAATATATCCTGGGAGTGTGTGGCTTCATCTATTATTCCACCTTGTTGGTCAAGCTGGAGTTGCCACAATAGGGCTTCGGGTGCTGCTGTTGTCATATTCATGTTAGTCCGAAATGAGATTCAAAATCTCAGTGTAAATTTCGCGCAATGTACGGTGAATTTGAAATATACGTAAATTAAAAAATATTGTCGTGAAGAACAAAAAATTGCGGCCTGATTTTCGTCATATTAAATTGCAAAGATTGTTTATTTCTTCATCATAGCGCGCACTTAAAACCACTCATAACTATTGAGTATAACGTTCCAGTGAGATCGAACATGCGTGTCGCCATATTGTCCCGAAACCCAAAGCTTTACTCCACCCGTCGTCTTGTTGAAGCTGGCGAAGAGCGGGGTCACCAAGTTGATGTTATTGATACCATGCATTGTTATATGGATATCACCAGTAATAGTCCGTCTGTGCGCTATCATGGTAAAAAGCTACCACATTACGATGCGGTTATACCTCGTATTGGCGCGTCAGTGACTTTCTACGGCACGTCAGTAGTTAGGCAATTTGAAATGATGGGCACATACAGCATCAATGAGTCGGTGGCGATTAGCCGTTCCCGTGATAAGTTGCGTTCATTACAACTACTTTCTCGAAAAGGTATTGGCATGCCAAGAACGGGGTTTGCCCACTCGCCTGATAAAATAGATGACCTGATTAAAAATGTGGGTGGTGCTCCCGTGGTTATCAAGCTACTTGAGGGAACTCAGGGGATCGGTGTTGTATTGGCAGATACCCATAAAGCGGCAGAATCGATTATCGAAGCTTTCATGGGGTTGAATGCGAGTATTCTTGTTCAAGAATATATAAAAGAGGCTGGTGGCACTGATATTCGTTGCTTCGTGGTGGGCGGAAAAGTAATTGCTGCCATGAAACGTCAAGCTGCTCCAGGTGAGTTTCGCTCAAACTTACACCGCGGCGGTTCTGCCAGCTTAACGAGGTTGTCACCTCAAGAACGTAAAACAGCTGTAGATGCGGCTAAAACGATGGGGCTTAATTGTTGTGGTGTGGATATTCTTCGTTCAAATCATGGGCCGGTTGTGATGGAGGTAAATTCATCTCCAGGGCTTGAAGGCATAGAAACTGCGACTGGAAAAAACGTCGCAAGCATGGTATTCGAGTTTATTGAAAAATCAGCTAGACCCAATAACACCAAAACACGAGGAAAAGGTTGATGGAAACGTCTGTGTTGACCATAGGTGGACATAACATTGCGCCGGGAGAGTTCAAGAAAATTGAACTCGAAATGCCGCCGCTTTATACGTCTACCAGCATGGGAATTCCCGTTTATGTGCATCGTGGAAAAAGACCGGGCCCAACCCTGTTTGTTAGCGCAGCTATTCACGGTGATGAACTCAATGGTATTGAAATTGTAAGTAGGCTTATTAAGTCGAAATCTATTCAACGCCTAAGAGGAACGCTCATCGCAGTGCCTATGGTGAATGTTTATGGCGTGCTAAATCAGTCGCGTTATTTGCCAGACAGAAGAGACTTAAATAGAAGTTTTCCTGGTAGTAAAAAAGGTAGTTTAGCAGGGCGTATCGCCAACCTATTTTTTAATGAAATAGTGTGTAAGTGTGACGTGGGCATCGATCTTCACACCGGCGCGATTCACCGTAGTAACTTACCTCAGATTCGTGGCGATCTTAACGACAACACAGTCAGAGAACTTGCCGAAGCCTTTGGAATACCAGTTATGCTGAATTCGGATATTCGCGATGGCTCTCTTCGAGGAGCTGCAAGCGATGCTGGCGTAAGAATATTACTCTACGAAGCAGGGCAAGCACTTCGCTATGATGAATTTAGCATTCGGGCCGGCGTTCGGGGTATAGTGAATGTTATGCGACACATCGGCATGTTAAATAAGCGTCCGCGAGTAGGGCAATTTACGCCGTTTATTGCAAACCAGAGTGGGTGGGTTAGAGCTCCTGAAAGTGGCTTTATTAATCACATTGCTCAGCTAGGTGACCATGTGTATGAGGGAGATAAACTCGCGAGTATTTCAGACCCTTTTGGTGATATACATGATTATGTTATCAGCCCCGCTGAAGGTATAGTTGTGGGTAAACAAAATATACCGCTGGCACAAGAGGGAGAAGCGATTTACCACATTGCATATTTTAAA
>JALUXV010000194.1 GCA_027013165.1 Alteromonadaceae bacterium | reverse complement strand
CTTCGTTCTCACCTAGTTCAACGTTAGCAGTTTTGTCCTTAAGCTTTTTAAGGGTGTGGGCAAGACGAGTGGCACCACCAACGCTTTCAGGCGCTTTGCCCGCTTGCTTACCTTTGCCGTCAAGCATGGACAACCTAAAGTCCACGGGATTTTGGTTAGCTTTGTATGCTACTTCATCGATAAAGCTTTCTAATCCCCAAACTATCCAACCTTGACCCACTGAGCGAAGCCACCCCGGTGTGAAGGTATCCTGCGCAACTTTGTTGTTGATCACTCGGGCTTGGTGGTGCTGCATGGTGTACCAATGGTCTGCCCCTGAAGCTGAAAACGGGTCAACTTTTCCTTTTCCATCTACCCCGTCAGGCATAAAGCTAGGTGCCATTGCCAGCGTGGGCCAGCCTGCCGCCAAAGCGTGTTCCATACCAGTGAAATTACCCGAGTCGTCGAAATAGGCATTAAACAACGAAGTTGACGCAGAGCGAGGTTGGTCGAACATTGTATCGTCAGGGCGCATGAACAGCATTTTAACCGGCTGCCCGGCCGCTTTCGCGGTAAGCACTGCTGGAATTATCCAGTCACCAAACAAACGGCGGCCAAAGCCTCCACCAAGATAATATTGGTGAATAACGACGTCGGAATCAGGAACTTCTGCCGCTTTAGCAACGGCAGGTAGGGTAAGACCTTGCCACTGGTTACCCGTATGTATATGCCATTTACCTTCTTTAAATTCAGCGATCGCGTTTAGCGGCTCTAGTTGAAAGTGGCTAGCGGTCGCTGTGGTATATAGCGCTTCTATTGATTCAGCTGCCTGCTTTGCGGCATTTTGGATATTTCCTTCATCGACAAATAATGTGCCTTCACTTCGGTCGCGGCAAATTCGCTCGCCCTCTTTTTGAATGTCAGCTTCATTAACGTTCACCGTTTTGCCAGCGTTGTAGCTAACCTTTACTTTATCGATGGCCTTAATTGCGGTTGGGTAATCAGAAGCCAGTACAGCAACCCAGCCTTCTATCGTACCCGATGGATCACTCAGTACCTTATAACCTTTATACCCAGGGAGCGACTTCGCTTGACTGTCGTCTACCTTAGTGACTTTACTGCCATAGCGCGTGGGCGGAAGAATAGGGCGGGCATACAGCATGTTGTCTACTTCAACATCAATACCGTAAATTGCGGTGCCGTTGGTTTTAGGTGGAATATCCAGAGCTTTATACTCGTTACCCAAACCAATGAGGTGTTTTTTGTTCCCGGGTTTAATCGGTAGGCTTTCTAATTCGTCGGCCGAATAAACCTTATCAATATTGCCCTTAGCAACAATGTCGCCGTAGCTCACTTTCTTAGTGCCTGATACAACAAAACCCGCGTTAGCCTTACAGTTAGATACTGGTTCGCCTAACAGTGTAGCGCCAGCGTTAAGAAGCACTTGGCGTCCAGCTGCACCTGCTTGCGACATAGGTTTGTAAGTTTGGAAAACAGACCATGAGCCACCTGTTACCATATACCCCCATTTCGGGTCAGTATCTACGTGTACGATTGACACTTTGTCCCACTCGCACTCCAGTTCATCTGCCAAAATACGCGCTAGAGCAGTACCTATATGCTGTCCCATTTCAGCCTTGGCAATATTCACTGTTACACGGCCTAGTGTATCCATTTCAAACCAGACGCTGGGTGAAAACGACTTATTTTCAATGGCTTCTTTAGCTGACAGTATGGATGGAATTGCTGAAGCACCAAACGCCATGAAAAGTGACGTTTTCACAGAACCAGCCATAAATGAGCGACGAGACAGATTAATGGTGTCTTTTCTCTCTTTGGATAGATCTTTTATGCTCATGCGTTTTCACCTTCTGATGAAGCCTTGGGATCGTAATGCTGTACGGTAGAAGTCGCAGCGCGCTTTATCGCTTTTTTAATTCTAGTGTAAGCCATACAGCGACAATAATTACCATTCATGTGATTAACAATATCTTGATCGCTTGGGTTAGGGTTACTGTCAAGAAGTGTGGCAGCCTGCATTATTTGACCAGACTGACAGTATCCGCACTGGGGAACCTGCTCCTCCACCCATGCCGATTGCAAAGGGTGCTCGTTGTTAAGACTTTCTATTGTATTAACCTGTTTACCATTTACGAGAGAAACAGGATAAGAGCAAGAACGGATGGCATTGCCGTCAAGATGAACAGTACATACACCGCACATGGCTACACCGCACCCGAACTTGGTACCTTTAAGCCCAAATTCATCGCGAATTACCCACACGAGGGGAGTATCTGAGGCAGCATCCGTCTGCACTTTTTTTCCATTTAACGTAAATTCAATCATGGTAATCATCACCGTGAAGTTAGAGTCTAAATAGCTCTCACCAAGGTAAAGACTTGGTTTGAACGGTCTGGTTTGCCTGGTCTTTTGTGAACCTTTAACTTATAAAGTAGACTAATTGACTACAGGTATACGGCTGTTAGCCTAAATGGTTTATGTGGTATATTTTAGTTACCTTGTTCAACTAAGCAATTAGTTTACTTTTGGTTACTAGGTGCTTTTTCGAAGGACATCAATGAAAACAGAGATAAAAACAGACGCTAAGGGTAGAAAAACCGTTCTAAATACGTGCACAGAGCCTTGTGCTATAGAGCGTGGAATGCGCCTAATTGGTGGAAAGTGGACGGGTTCTATTATTTATCATCTCAAAGAT
>JALUXV010000193.1 GCA_027013165.1 Alteromonadaceae bacterium | reverse complement strand
TTTTTGCAAGCAACGCCCGATGAAGAACAGCTTTCAAAGATTCGAAGCGATTTACTGGCAAACGATAAGGTAAGTGATCTTCATCATTTTCATATTTGGTCTCTAGACGGTGAGCGTAACGTAATGACGGTCCATCTTGTTCTTGATGAAGATGTCAGTCTTGAGCACCTCCAATCACTCAAAGAAAACATACACAGTTCGTTAGAAAAGTATAAATTTGAACATACGACAGTTGAGCTGGAGTTTGCTAATGAACAATGTCGTGACGAAGTGAATTAGGCTTGGTAACCTTTCATACATGAAAAATCTAAAACGCATAAGTTACATCGTGATCTCGCTGATACTCTTTCAGTCGTTTTCTGCTGTGGCGAATTCGTTAGATTTTCATGCAATAGACATTCAGCACTTGCAACACTAGCATAAGCATTCTGAGCACGAGCAAGTGCAGTCTGAGCTGTCTGCCAATGAAACCAGTGATAAAGTAAGTACAGAGCACCACAATCCTGCTGATTGTCACCATTGCGGCCACTGCCATGGCACACATGCACAATGGGTCAGTCAGAGTCATATCAACAGTCTGAAAACAGTGGTTTCAGTCCACAATTTCAACTATTTAGATGCGGTAATTGACGCACCTATTAACCGCTTACTTCGCCCCCCCAAAATTACTTCCTAGTACGTTTTTTCGATAGCACCGCGCTGATAACACTCGCGATGCTAAATATTGATAAATTATTAGGATATTCCAATGAAAATGTTTCCTATTTTCGGGCATGCATCTGCCATTGTGTGCAGTTGCATACTGGGCTTATTACTCAGTCCACCGACCGCTCATGCGGCGAAAACCAACAGATTTGTAGACAAAAGTGTCCAAGCGCCCATACGAGAAACGCTGACTCTTGAGGACGCTATTAGACTAACACTTGCCAATAATCCAAGTCTGTATGAGTTTAAATTTAAACAACGTGTTATAGACGGAGAGTCAAAAACGGCGGCGCTTAAACCCGCATTGAATGCAGGGGTTGAATTAGAGAACTTTTTGGGAACTGGCGAGGTATCAGGTCTCAAAGAGCTTGAAGTTACCTTGACATTATCATCAGTGTTACAGCTCAATGATAAGCCAGCAGCAAGGTTGAATGTACTCTCTGAACGAAGAATACAGCAAGATGTTGAAAAGCGAATACTCACCTTAGATATCCTCGGTGAGCTTAATCGTCGTTACATCAAAGTACTCGTATTGCAGGCGAACTTAGACGTCATAAAAGATGCAGAGGCACTTGCACTTTATACATTGAATGCCGTAACGAAACGCGTTGAAGCAGGCGCGTCCCCCTTGTTAGAACAAAAACGTGCCCAAGCTGCGCTGGCCCAAGCAAAGCTCGATGTTAATCTAGCTCAACAGGACCTAACGTTTGCCTTGCGCAGTTTATCCATCATGTGGGGGGAGCAGGTACCGAGCTTTAAGCGTGTGGAAGGCGATCTTTTTGCTTTTAATAAGATTGAGTCGTTTGATGCGCTGGCAGTCGCAATCCAAAATAGCCCTCACATTGACCTATACGCTAAACAAAGCCGTGTGCAAGCGGCGCAGCTTCGTTTAGTGCAAGCGAATAACCGCGCTGATATTGAGTGGTCAGCGGGGCTTCGCAGAATGCAAGGTATTGATGAAACAGCACTGGTTGCCGGAGTAAGCGTTCCATTGTTTCAAAAAGAACGAAACCTTGGTGAATATGAAGCAAACAGGGCACGTCTTGACGCAATAGAGCAGCAAAGACAAAGCAACGTTCGAAGCCTATTACATTCAGTTAAT
>JALUXV010000192.1 GCA_027013165.1 Alteromonadaceae bacterium | reverse complement strand
GCGCTTCATCGCCTCTGAGTTTTCTTAACGCTTGCGGTTTGTCGATAAAGGTGAGTGCGTTAAGACTCGTTGCTCGTTCAATTAATTTGGGTTGTGGTTTCGGCACCTCTGAAGAGGGCCGGTCATGAACTGCTTTAGCCATCACATCATAAAACTTTTGCGGATCAATAGGCTTGTTTATATGCCCGTTCATTCCGGCGTCTCGGCTTTTATCTATATCTTGCTGCATTGCATGAGCCGTCATGGCAATGATTGGAAGGGACAGTTTTAACTCACTTCTAATGGCTTTGGTTGCAGTTAGCCCATCCATAATCGGCATTTGAATATCCATTAATACGATATCAAAGGTGTTGTCGTCTTTAAGAACGTCTAATGCTTCTTGGCCATTGTTGGCTAATGTTACTGTGGCATTAGTGTCGGCAAGTAAGCCCAAAGTCACTTTCTGATTTAATGAATTGTCTTCAACAAATAGCAGCCTTTTGCCCGCAAAATCAGGTATCTGTACCGTATCTATTGAAACACTTTTACTCGGTATATTTAGACAAAGCTCTTGTAACTTATCTATGAGTTCACTGGTTCCCAAGGGTTTTTTTACGAAGGTATGAATACCAAGTTGTTTGGCTTGCTCCTTCATTTGGGGAGAGTCGAATGCCGATAGCATTATGACTTTGGGTTTTTTAATGGAAAAGCCTTGTTTCATGATTGCAGCTACTTCTAAGCCGTCAATATCAGGCATTTTCCAGTCTAAAATGAGTAGGTCGTACGGCGCCTTTGTCGCAGTGGCGTGACGCAGTTTGATAATTGCTTCTTGTCCACCAGATGCGGTGTCTGCTTTTATGTTCGCAACAGACAGGGCTTCAGAAATGGCGCGTCTAGATAAACTAACATCATCGGCAATAAGTACTTTAAGCGCAGACAGTTGTTTGGAAGGAGAAATGATTTGCTGTGCTGGATCTCGGTTTACTTTCACAGTGAAGTAAAAGCTCGACCCTTTACCTAATTGGCTTTCGACCCATATTTTACCACCCATCAAGCCAGCAAGTTGCTGACATATCGCCAAGCCTAGACCAGTGCCACCATAGCGGCGTGAAATGGTTTCGTCACCTTGGTTAAAAGGCTGAAAAAGTCGGGCTTTTTCTTGACTGCTTAGCCCTATGCCTGTGTCTTTGACTTCAAATTCAAGCTCTGTGTCATCAGCGTCTTGCACACAGCGCACACTCACCGATATCAAGCCGTCTTCTGTGAACTTTACTGCGTTACTAACCAAGTTACTCAGTATTTGCTGTATACGAAGTGGGTCACCCAATAAGTGAAGCGGAACATCTCGTGCAATATACTGAATAAGCTCTATCTGCTGTTCGTCGGCATGGGCAAGGTGAAGGCGTACAGTTTGATTTATCAGTGCGTCTAAATTAAATGGTGTGGACTCTATATCCAGTTTTCCAGCTTCAATCTTAGAAAAATCTAATATGTCATTAATTAGGCCAAGTAAGGTGTGCGATGCGCCCTCAATTTGAATTAGGTTGGTTTGTTGTTCTTGATTTTCCGCTGCCCGCTGTGACAGCTTAGTAAGGCCAATAATAGCGTTCAGTGGTGTTCTAATTTCGTGACTCATGCGAGCGAGAAAGTCAGATTTTGCTTCGGTCGCTTTTTTTAGGTCGTAAGTAATGTTGTTTAAGGCTTTTCTTTGTTGGCGTGTTCGCAACCACAAACCAATGACCAGTATCAACGATAAGGTTACGCCACCAATAAAGTAGAGTTGAAAAGTATTTTGCTTTTGCTGAATGAGGTTTCGCTGTTCTTTTAACAGATTGTCTTTTTCCAGCAAATTAATGGTTTCTTCTTTTTCTGCTATGGCTAAGCGTACACGGTTTAGTGCAAGGGAGCGTGATTGCTGTTCGTTAAAGCTTTGTTCGTATACTTGTTGGTACTGTTTGGCGTAGTCTAGGGCATCACGATAATTTTCAGTTGTTTCAGACAGCGAGATTAATTGTTCTAGTGCTAGTAGTTGGTGTGCCTGATCATTCTGGAATGCGCCTGCATTTAGCGCGTTTTCGAGTTCAACTATGGCAAGTTGAATGTTGCCGCGCCGCTCGTATATATCAGCGATTTGTAATACATACGAACTTTCATTATGGCGAAAACCCACTTTGCGGTCAGCTTCAGCCGCTTCGTTGAGCTTTTTGAGTGCCTCGCTCAAATTGTTTTGCGCAATGTGCAAATCTGCCATTGTGCTAAATACAATACTAATAAAGGGGTAATCGATTTCGGTTAGCAGCTCATTTGCAAGAAGCAGGTTTATTTGTGCTTCTTTATAACGACCTAGTTTCGTTTGTGCATAACCAAGAAAGAAATAGGCAATGCCTTCGTCTTTTTGGCTATTAAGTCGTTGCGCGGCCGCCAAGTATCGACGCCCAACAACCAACACTTGCTCGTAGTCTTTTAATGAGCTGTATACGTTACCCAATGACCCATATACACGTAAGATGTGATTGCTTTCTAAGTTGTTATATAAATCCAGGGCGTGATAAAACGCTTCTAATGAGTTGGCATGTTCGCCAGAAAAATCGAGTATAAGCCCCTCAAGTCGGTAGGATTCAGCGAGTGCATTTCTATTGTCGTGTTTGTTGGCTTGTTCTCTGGCTTCAAGTAAAACTTCATATGCAGAGATGTAATTCTGCTTCAATATGAAGTTGTAGGTCTTCATATTTAGATAAAATGGTT
>JALUXV010000191.1 GCA_027013165.1 Alteromonadaceae bacterium | reverse complement strand
GCTTCGTCCTCAAAACGCGCTAGGTTGTGCAGTGCCCTAATAAATAAAACCCTGTCTACTTTGCCTTCAACGTCTTTCGGCACGTTAGCAAAGGTAAACCCTAAGCTGTCAATACCATTCTCAGTAATTCCCGCTACTAACGCAGGAAATTGCCCGGTGCTTGCCTGACGCTCTGCGATTCCCTCTGCACTGAAAAAACCAAACCGCGCCCACATATCATCTGCGTAATTCACACCGTGTAAAGCCCCGTTCTTGCCAAGATAAGGTGCTAACACTTTACTGTACCAGCCACCGCCTGGCAGCGCTTCTGCTACTGTCATTCCGGGTTTAATTCCAAAAAACTCTATTGTTTCAATTGGGTGACGGTATTTATCCCGTGCTTTGTCGCTATCGCTCCGTGCATCTACCACCGCGTGAAGTTGATCACTAACGCTGTGGCCATGTTCATGGGCCAACGTATTGGCTGAGCTAAATAATAGTGGTAAGGCAAGCACTAGTGTGGCTTTTGTTACTCTACGAAACATAAATAGATCCTTTAATTAACGTTTAACCAACTTCAATAAACATTAACAAACCTTTTTTCTTTTGGTTTAGAAATACGGTAAACCACATAAAGGCAGGATAAACGGCTGCTAGGTCGAATTGCTTCTTCTAGCACTAATAACAATAGCGACACCAAACAAAGTGAGTGAAGAGGCAATTATCATTAGCGTCGACACTGACTCATTTAAGAACAACCAACCCATAAAGGTAGCAATAACGGGTACACTTAGCTGTAGTGTAGATGCCAAGGTGACTTTTAAGCGAGGTAACACACTGTACCACATCGCATAACCACACCCTGAAGCAAAAACACCAGACAAGATAGCATACATACTGCCTTGCCAAGTCAAATGGTGACGTTCGAAGAATACAGTACACAACGTTATGGGCAGAATAATATATGACGCGAACAAAAAGTTTTTACCCGTTTGTGTAACCGGCGCGTTAACGCCCTTACCAAGTAATGTGTACACACCCCATGCGATCCCAGCAATAATCATGCTTGCCGCGGGTAAAATGCTAGGCGCGTCTGCACCTGGAAATAATAAAAATATTATTCCACCCAGCGCCATACTAAAGCCAAACCACTGAACTAAAGAAAACCGCTCACCTTTCAAGAAGGCGATGAGTAACATAGTGATTTGAACACTGCCAAATAGTAAGAGCGCCCCTGTGCCTGTTGCTAATCCAATGTAGGCAAAAGAAAAAAATAATGCGTAAACCAACAATGCTCCGCCCTGCAACGCAGTATTTTTATTAATGCTAAACGCACTTTTCATTTGGCCAATATTACGCATTGAAATAATTAATAGCAGTGCTATAGCACCGCTCACTAACCTGATGCTGGTGAATGACGCGGGGTCGATTGAACCTTCTTTCAGTGCTAAACGACAAAAAAGCGAATTTGCTGCAAACGCCACCATGGCGACGAAAGATAACAGTACAGATTTGTACAAGGTAGGAACCAAAACATGAACATGATTTCTGGTGATTTTTTCACAAAAAAGGCCGCTTTGAAAGCGGCCTTTGAAGAATAAAGCTATAGGCTTATAGGGACAAACCTAAACGCTCTGCAACTTCGATATACGTTTCTACCACAGAACCTAAGCCCTGTCTAAAGCGGTCTTTATCCATTTTCTTACGGGTTTCTTTATCCCATAAGCGACAACCGTCTGGCGTGAATTCGTCACCCAGTACAATGTTACCCGCACTATCAACGCCGAATTCAAGTTTGTAATCAACAAGTAACATACCTGCTTCATCAAACATAGCCTTAAGCACATCATTAACTTTGAAGGTCAGTGCTTTCATTTCAGCAATTTGCGCTTCTGTCGCCCAACCGAATGAAGTGATGTGATAATCATTCACCATTGGATCGTGTAGCGCATCATTCTTAAGGAAGAATTCGAACAAAGGTGGAGACAATTCCTTGCCTTCTTCAACGCCGAGACGACGCACAAGTGAACCCGCAGCTAAGTTTCTTACTACGCACTCAACAGGGATCATATCCAATTTTTTGACCAAAGATTCCGTGTCTGAAACAAGCTCTTCAACTTGTGTGGCAATACCTGCCTCTTCAAGTTTGGTCATAATAAAATGATTAAACTTGTTGTTTACTTCACCTTTTCTGTCGAGTTGTTCAATCTTCTCGCCATCAAAAGCCGATGTGTCGTTCCGAAAGTGCAAAATAAGTTTTTCGCTATCGTCGGTGTAGTACACAGTTTTCGCTTTACCACGGTAAAGCTCTTCACGTTTTTCCATTCTCAGTCTCAATTAAATATCAAGGTTATCTTCTGACATGACCTCAGCAAAAGCGCTGTATAGGTCGGAAACCTGATTAGCCTCGAAAGGCGTACTCTCGTCGTTCATAAATGTGATAGTGGTTCGCTCAGTTGCGGCGGCATTAACACGCAAGCGATAATCACCTTGCTCTAGTACATCTTCGTCACTAGAAAACAGGTTACTCCACCATCCGCCCTCTGTTCCATTATAAGTTACAAACAAGAGGCCGGTAGATTTATCTAGATCTTTAACGTCAAAGCCCATTTTACGAAGCACAAGAAGCAAGCGAGGCCATGCAATGTCATACTTTGCATTAACCACGTAAGCAGGTGCACCATCGTCATCAAATCCCATTTCAGTGCTTAGGCCTTGTCGAATTTCAGCTATTCGACGACTTTGCTCTAAGCGAACCTGATATTCGTAATGGCCAATAACTTGGTTAAGTACATCAACTTCCTCGCGGCGCTCCTGCATACTATCGATTTGCGATACAACGTTATCAGAAGACGTAGCCATGTAGTCTTTTAAATCTACAGTAAGGGCAGCGGTTCTGCCGTGAGCCTTTACATCTAGGTTAAATTCAAAACGTCTGCCAATCTGGCTTTCCGTAGTGGTCCAACTATACCAAGCGCTGTCTTCTTCCTGGGTGATAATCATCCAGTCTGTGATAAGCACTTTTTGGTCTGGGTCAAAATGATCTACACCAATGCCCTGTTGATCTAAAAAGCTGAGTAACGAATTCCATACTGCCTGACTTAGCGGCTGTGAATCGTCGACTTGATCAAACCATATCGTAGCACTACTGCTACCTTCTTCCACATGAGAACCTGTAACCACAGGAAGTATTAGTGACGGAGATTGAACTATCAGATTTCTTCCCACCAGTGAGGTATCGGCACCTTCACCTAATTGAGGGATCTCAAACTCTCGAGAAAAATTTGGAGAATCAAGATCCGCAGGTATAGTTAGTGGTTCTTGAAGTTCTGTGTCCAAATAATCATAGCTTCCCGACGCAGTTTGTCGGTCTGCTTTACTGGCGCATCCTGCCAGCGTCATTACTGCTATTGCGCTTGCAAATGCCAACGTTCTTTTCATTAGGGTTCCTTGTTAACCAGAAATCAATGCGTATTCTTGTAATAGTTCTTCGATTTCTTTTTGGCTGTTAAGTTCCGGTAAAACCATAGGTAATCGCATTGCTGCGCTTTCCATTTTTGCCATTTTGTACAATGCCCACTTTGGCATTACTGGATTTGGCTCAATAAATAATGTGGTATGAAGTTTCTTGATGGTGTCGTTGATTGCTCTACATTGAGCAAAATCGCTGGCCAATGCCGCCTCACACATTTTCGAAATGGCATTGGGTACAATATTGGCGGTAACAGAAATCACACCATGGCCACCGTTGCAAAGAAACTCACTACTCGATTCATCGTCGCCACTTAGAATAACAAAGTCTGAAGGAACTAAGGGTTGGGTTTCTTTTAATCGACTGATATCGCCGGTAGCATCTTTCAGGCCTACGATATTCTTGTGATTTGCGAGTTCCGCCACAGTTTCTGGGAGCATATCTGCAACAGTACGACCAGGCACATTATAAAGAATAACCGGGAGGTCGCTGGCATCAGCCACGGCGTTAAAATGGGCAATCATGCCTTTTTGTTGAGGCTTGTTGTAATAAGGAACAACACTCAAAAAACCGTCTACACCCAGTCGTCCAATTTGTTCGGTTAGGAAAATTGCTTCTGCTGTTGAGTTAGCGCCGCTACCCGCAATAATTGGGATAGCACCAGAGGCCATGGCTACTGTTTCTTTGACGACTTTTACGTGCTCATCGAAAGGGAGTGTTGCTGACTCGCCGGTTGTGCCTACAGACACTATTCCGTGCGTACCTTGTTCAATGTGAAACTGTACCAGTTTTTCTAATGACTGATAATCGATGTCGCCATTATCGAACATCGGTGTAACTAATGCTACGTAACTGCCAGTAAACATAATCTCTCCGAAAAATGTGAGCGCACATGGTAATTATGTCGGGGGGTAAACACAACCCATAGTAGGTGTTAAATACTAAGAAATTGCCATAAAATTGTCACTTACTAACAAAAAGCTACTAGTACTGAAAAAAAACTCTATGGTAACATCCAGCCCCCATTGAATTAGAATGAAAATTGTCATGGCCCAACAACTTATCGCAACGATTTTAGGTGCAGACCAAACCGGAACGCTCAGTGAAATTGCTGCAACTGTCTCTGAGGCCCAATGCAATATTCTCGATAGTCGTCAGGCAATATACGGTCAAGAATTTTCCCTTACCATGATACTCGAAGGGAGCCCTTCAGCAATTTCCCGAGCTGAGTGTATGTTACCTGCTCTTTGTCAAAAACTTGATCTACTCTCAATGATGAAACGTACTCGCCACCATGAAAAGCAAAACCTAGAACATCTTTTTGACGTAGAGTTCAGTGGTGAAGATACTGCAGGTTTGGTGAAAGAAGTCACAGGCTTTTTCGCCAAACGCAACGGTTCTATCAGTGCTTTCAGACAACGAACGTTTAAAGCGAAAGACAACGGCAACGAAACCATGAGGTGTAAGTTCGTGGTAAACATGCCTGAAGCAGAGAACTTCGAAACGATGGAAGAAGAACTAATGCAATTGTTCAGCGCATTGAATGTTACCGGAAAGGTGGTAGATAAACACAAAAAGGATCCCTATGAAAACGCTCCAAGCTGGTGATAAAGCTCCCTTATTTAACTTACTTGATGAAAACGGCAATCAAGTTTCTCTTGAATCGTTTAAAGGCAAGCAGGTACTCGTCTACTTTTATCCCAAAGCTATGACTCCCGGTTGTACTGTGCAAGCACAGGGTTTAAGAGACAGCAAAAACGAACTTGATAACAATAATGTTGTTGTATTAGGTATCAGCCCAGATCCGGTTAAGCGTCTTCCTAAGTTTATTGAGAAAGAAGGCCTGAACTTCACTTTGCTTTCGGATGAAGATCATGCTGTGGCAGATGCATTTGGCGTTTGGGGCCCTAAGAAATTTATGGGTAAAGAGTATGACGGCATTCATCGACAAACCTTTCTTATCGATGAAAACGGCGTGATTTCTCACGTATTCAACAAGTTCAAAACCAAAGAACACCACACCGTAGTGTTAGCCCACTTGGAAAATCAAGCGTAAAAGCAAACATTTAAAGCCTTCAATACAGTGGGTATTGAAGGCTTTTACTTCTAGCTAATGGCTGCTGGTTGTGGAGATGACGACCATGCGGTAACCACCGCTTTAACCAAGGTTGCCAGCGGTATAGCAAAAAACACGCCCCAAAACCCCCATAGTCCACCAAATACCAATACGGCGATAATGATATACAGAGGGTGTAAACTCACTGCCTCAGAGAACAGAATTGGCACCAGCAGATTACCATCCAGTGCCTGAATAATGCCGTATGCTACCATTAAATACCAAAATTCCGGGCTGATTCCCCATTGAAACATGGCCACCACAGCCACAGGAATGGTGACCACAGCTGCACCTATATAGGGTATGAGCACAGACAAACCAACTAGCACACCCAATAGTATGCCGTATCGCAAGTCCATCAATACAAAGGTGACACAGGAAACAATGCCCACGATAAGAATCTCAATCACTTTACCGCGAATATAATTGGCAATCTGATTGTTCATTTCATGGCCCACCTGCGTAATTAAGCGGCGCTCTTTGGGCAAGAGTTTAGAAATGCTTTCTAAGAAATACTGTTTGTCTTTCAACATAAAGAAAATCATCAAAGGCACTAAAATTAAGTACACCAGTACTGCAGCCAACGTCGCCAAGTTACTGAAAGAGGCTGAAATGAGTGTTTCGCCTACTGCGACTAATTTTTCATTCAAGCCCTGCATCATTTGTTGAATCTGAACCGCTTGAACGTAATCTGGGTATTTTTCTGGTAACGTCAACAACCAAGATTGGGCTTCTTGCCAAATCAACGGTGTTTCCTGAACTAAATTAATGCTCTGCTTTGAGATAATGGGAACAAGCCCAACAAACAGCATGACCATTAACGTAGAGAAAACTAGCATGACAAATGTACACGCTAAGCCTCTTCCTAGTCCGATTTTAACCAATTTACTGACCGGCCAATCGAGCAGATAAGCAACAACCACAGCCACCAACACAGGCATGATTAGCTCACCTAAAAGAAGTAGCGCGGCTGAGGTGAAAATAATAAGGATCAGCAGCATGACTGCGTCAGGATCGGAAAATTTGCGTTGGTACCAACGACCAAACACATTAATCATAAAAACGTCCAAGGAATAATATAAGGTAGAGTCCGCATCATAGAGTAAATCACCTATTACCCGCAACTCTACATACCATGACTCACAAAATTTTGTCGTTGAAACAAAACCTTTGAGTAACTCCACTACGTACAAAACACTGTGCTATAGTGGGACTTTAATCAAGTCGGGCGTACTGTCGCGTCGACTTACAAAGCGCCACCGCGAAATATTTTTTCATCTAAATGAAACTGAACCGATATTCTTGTCTCTAAATAGACGTTGTACGGAACACATTGTAACTATAAGGGCCTATGAAAAGCTTTTTACGACTCAGCTTACTGGTTTTATCAGCTGTAATTGGTGCTAGCCTACCTGTTATCGCCCAAGATACAGCGCAAACTAATCGCAACGCCTTACCTGAAATAGGTGTGGTAGCATCAGACGCAATATCTATAGATAAAGAAATGATGTTGGGTGATGCAGTTATGCGTCAAATGCGTGCTCAATCCCCAATGATTATGGACCCAGTGCTTGACGAGTACTTACAAGATTTGGGCAATAGACTGGTTGTACACGCGGATAACACCAAATTTCCTTTCACCTTTTTTTGGGTAAATAATGATGCGGTGAATGCGTTTGCCTTCTTCGGGGGGCATATAGGTGTTCATGCCGGACTGATCAGAAGAGCAAAAAACGAGAGCGAGTTGGCTTCAGTGCTTGCGCATGAAATATCTCACGTGACTCAACGTCACATAGCGCGCTCTATTCAAGCACAACAACGCTCTTCCCCACTTGCCTTAGCGTCCTTAATTGGAGGGTTATTGGTTGCCATTGCCAATCCGCAAGCGGGTATGGCAGCGCTACAGGCTGGACAAGCAGCGCAAGCTCAAATGCAAATAGACTACACTCGCTCAAACGAGCAAGAAGCTGACCGTATAGGAATAACGACCTTAGCGCGCGCTGGATTCGACCCCAATGCCGCTGCAACGTTTTTCTCTACGCTTGCTGAGCAATATCGTATGACTTCTCGTCCGCCTGCGCGCTTGCTCACTCACCCACTCACAGAAACACGGATCGCCGATGCGAGAAACCGAGTGGGAGATTACCCTACTCGCTTTATTCCCATCAGCACGTCTTTCGAGCTGGCCAAAGCTAGAATTAAGGCTCGTTACTCCTTTGAACCAGCCTATGCGGAAGAACATTTTAAAGCCATGCTTTCCAGCGGCGACTATAGAAGCGAAGTTGCCGCCCGCTACGGCCTTGCGTTGGCTTACATGCGTACAGAAAAACTAGAGGAAGCAAAAACCATCATTGATGATTTGCTCGAAAAAGACAGCGACAATTTGTTTTACTTGGATGCTGCCACCGATATTTTCATCGAACTAGAGCAACCTCAATTAGCCCTTGAACTCTTGGAAAGCCATGTAAATATTAATCCTAGAAACAAGGTACTCGCTCTGAATTACGCCAATGCAATGGTATACGCTGAACGGTACGACGAAGCCATTTCTTTGTTAAAAGACTATTTACTGGTCGACAAAGAATATCATTTGGCTTATCAGCTTATTAGCGACGCGTACCAAAAAGCCAACATGTACTCACAAATGCATCAAAGTAAGGCTGAAGTACTTGCTTTATATGGCGCTTACACCCTTGCGGTTGATGAATTGCAATTTGCTTATAACTTTTCGAAAGACAGTTACCTTGAGAAGCAAAGGATACGAGCCAGAATAGAACAATTCAGAGCTCAGGAAGAACGGCTAGCGCGATTGTAGTTGTTCCAATCGCGCAAAGAGTAACTGGGAAGAAACTTCTCCCATGATCGTATCAACGACTTTGCCGTCTGGGTCAACAATGAAAGTTGCTGGAAGGTACGTTGGTTTTTCCATAGGTAGCAAGGTTGCTTCGTCAACTATTATTACATCTAATGCAATATCATACTCTGCCACCATGTTGGCTAACGCATCTTTGGTCATAACGTCGAAGTTAATCGCAAATACCTTGGTATTTTCGGGCGCGGTTTCATCAAAATGGTGTAATTCTGGCATTTCGCGTAAACAAGGGGCGCACCAAGGCGCAAAATAGTTAATCACAACCCATTGGCCTTGCAACGATTCCCAACGGTAGTTTTGTCCGTTTAATGTGGAAAAGTCGCTTCGGGTAACCTGATATACCAATCCGCCTGCTGCCACAGACAAAACAACAAGCAGTGCAGTGATTAACCGAAACTTCATTGATTAACTCCTTAATACACAGGTGTTTATTTTAGGTACACCAAGCAATAATATTAGTAACAGTAACGAGTTTATGTGTATAGCGACTTGAAAATCATTCGTAAAACCGCAATAGTCTCGTCATCTTTATTTTGCGCGACTTAAATCATGTCACTTATTTCAATTCTCCACAATCCTCGTTGCTCTAAAAGCCGACAAACCCTAGCACTACTCAAGGAAAATGGGATAGAGCCTCAAATTATTGAATATTTGAAAACGCCACTGTCCAAACAAGAGCTTGTCGATTTATTTAACAAACTTAATATTGAACAAGTACGCGATATGATGCGTACAAAAGAGACCGCTTATAAAGAAGCAGGCTTGGGGGCAGACTCAGTGACTGATGAATCCTTGTTCGACGCTATGGTACAAGAGCCAAAACTCATCGAACGCCCAGTGGTGATTAACGGCGACAAAGCGCGCATTGGCAGACCGCCAGAGGCAGTTTTGGAAATCGTGTAATGGGGCCAATTCTTGTCCTTTACTACAGTAAGCACGGCAGCGTGAAACGCTTGGCCGACGCAATAGCTCAGGGTGTTCTCACTACCGGACAAACAGTTATTGTGCGTACCGTTCCTGAAGTTTCCCTCGACAATGAGCCTCGTGAGATTAATGACGGTCCTCCACATGTTACATTGGCAGAGTTGGAACAATGCAGTGGGCTAGCACTGGGCAGCCCCACCTACTTCGGAAACATGGCCGCCCCTATGAAGCATTTTATCGATTCAACAACCACACAATGGCTTAAAGGTGGATTGATCAATAAACCTGCCTGTGTGTTTACGTCGTCGAGCTCTATGCACGGGGGGCAGGAATCCACATTACTTTCTATGATGCTACCGCTCCTTCACCACGGTATGGTGATTTGCGGAGTTCCATACAGCAATCCGGAGCTTCACTCAACCAAAAGCGGTGGCTCACCCTACGGTGTGTCTCACTACGCGAGCCACACTCAGTCATCCTTGAGTTCAGAAGAGAAAGCGCTTTGTCTGGCTCAAGGCAAGCGATTGGCACAAATGGCACATTCACTTCACACATTAGATCAGGACGTATAATGTCTCCAGATACTCGTATTTATCGTTACTTAGCCCTTATTAGCCATTCGCTGTTGCTTATTTGGGTAATTAGCTGGCAATTTTTTCTTACGACTACCTATAGCTATTCACCGTTATTCATTGCCTTAATTTATGTAATTCCATTAGTTTTACCTTACAAAGGCATTGTACAAGGTAAACCTTACACTCACGCTTGGGCTAATTTTGTCGTGTTGTTTTATTTGTTACACGCAATTACGGTAATTTATGCGGTACCAGAAGAAGCACTATACGGCACGATCGAACTCTTACTTTGTATTGGTATGTTCACGGGATGTGCAGTTTATGCTAGGAAAAGAGGTCGAGAGTTAGGGTTAGGGATCAAAAAGCTCAAGCAAGAAATGCAAGAAGAGCGAGCGTTTTTCGAAGGAGAATAATGATGAAGCGGTACACTATTATTGGTTTAATATCTCTGCTCACAGGTTGTGGCGGTGGGGCAAGTAACAGCAATAATGAAGTACCCATTCCCTCTGAGCCACCCCAGCTTATCATCGAAGGGCCGTCAACGGTTACACTGGGTGATTCTGTAGATTTTGCCGTTCTTGCCGACACCGGAGAAAGTATAACGTCTATCCGCTGGAATTCAGCGTCTCCCGAAATTTCGTCACTTAGTGCACACACACAAGTATTTGCTTTTGATGCTTCAAGTTCTGGAGATTTCACCGTTAGTGTAACGGCAGTGTTAGCAAGCGGAGTTTCTGTAGAGGCTGAAAAATCTTTTAGCATTGTAGAAGACACTACGCCTAACGCCATTATTAGACGAGGACATGAAGCGTCTGAGGGCAATCGAGTATCGCTACGGGTATACCCAAACCCGCTCAAAGCAGATGATGTAACGAGCATCACATGGTCTCAACAAAGCGGACCAAATGCAGTCAATGTAAGTTACAGTAATTCACTTTCCTACAGCATATACTTCGAAGCACCACGTGTTACCCAAGATCAAATTATTGAGTATCAGGCAGATATTACCTATAGCGATGGAACACAAGGGACTGACACAGCCCAAATATTGGTGAAAAGTACTGATATTGATACTTCTGGATTCATGTATGCCTTAAACAATGATGGCACGGAAACCGTTACCACTCATATGCAGCCCTATATTGAAAACAGCCCCTATGCTTCGGCCTTGGCCCAATGCGTTTATAACAACACGGTTAAAAACAGTTGCCCGTTTTCAACACTCCCCCTGCTTGGGCAAGACACTGAAACTCCTACCATAGATGATGTGTTAGACCGAACCTACGTTTCTCATCCGTGGATGGGCGACGCCTTCAAAGAATACCTAATGACTTCACCTAGCGGCGATGACATGCTTTCTCTGTTGCGGGCTACTACGGCAGTAGTTATATCTTACGATATTCGTCCTTCTTTTTACTGGACAGCCACAGGTGCTATTTACTTAGATGCAAATAACTTTTGGCGAACGCCGGAAGAAAGAGATACGGTAAACACTCGCCCTGATTATCGCTCTGGGTTTGGTGCAGAGCTGGCATACGATACCACATGGCGTTACGTAAAAGATGGCGCCTATTACTACCCTCAACCCGGCACTCAGGTAGAAAACAGAGCAACGCGCACCCGAGCTGGAGTGGAAGCAGCGTTAACTTGGCTCATGTATCACGAGTTGGCGCATGCCAATGACTTTTTTGATTACACTCGTTGGTCTCAAATATCCATGAGCGAGTCGCCCCTTTCTTATACCAGAAACAATGGCTATGAACCGCTCTCTACAGGGCTAGATCGTGTGTTTCCATTAACATCAAGTCAGCTTCACGCGCTGGCTAGAGTCATGTATCGAGGAGAATCCGCCTCTTCAGCACAGCGAGGATACTCGGCACAACAAGTGGCACAATGGTTTACACAAGATGGCGCCGTGTCTTTCTATTCCTACCATACAGAAAGAGAAGATTTCGCAACCTTGATAGAGCGCTTTATGATGTTGTATCGCATGGGAGTGAGTGCAGATGCCGCTGTATTTACCCAACAAACCATTAGTGATGGTGAGTATAATGTAACGTGGGCACAAAGAGATAGAGTAAACCATACAGGGGTTCAACCGCGCGTTAACTACGCAGTTAGCCGAGTACTACCCGAGCTAAATGTGCCGCTAATTCAAAGTACTTTGCCCGCACCTCAAGATTTTCCAGTAGGTGCGCCTTGGTTTGATACCTTGACTTTGTCTGGGCAGCCAAGCCCTATTGCACCCGCTAACTTGAGCCAAGCGCAAAAAGCCGCACTTCTGGAACAGGTAAAAATTCATCACGAATAAACAGGGCTGCCACTAAAGCTTTAAGGTAAGTTGAGTTCCCGCTTAACCATAGCTACAGACAGTTTCTTTTGCTCTTGTAACGAGCGGCTATCAAGTCTGTCTAGTAAACTCAATAAACTAGTAATTTCGCGGTCGCTATGATGAAGCAAAAACTGCAAAGCTTGTTCTGACAAAGACAAGCCTTTTTGATTTGCTCTAAGTCGTAGCGCCTGCTCTCGACCTTCGTCATTCAGAGGCTTTAACTGATAGGTCACGCCCCATGACAAACGCGACGCCAAGTCTGGCAGTCCGAACGCTACTGGGTGGTCTGCAATACGCTGTGAGCAAACCACTATGGTTTTACCTTTCTCAATGACCTTGTTGAATAGATCAAACAGCGCCTCTTCCCACTCGGGGCGGCCTGCAACTTGATCTATATTGTCCAAACAAATCACGGGTAGACACTCTAGCCCATCTAAAACTGATGGGCGCCATTGATTGGCGTCATCAAAATTCAGATATAAGTGGGCGATCTCGGCAAAGGCTAATCGATGACACACGGAAAACAGCAAATGACTTTTTCCGGTGGCAGTGCCCCCACGAAGCAGTACCAAAGGAATTGATAGCGTACTTAAATTTAGAGGTTCATTGTCTACCGGTGAGGCAGACACACTGCCTGATATGTGTTGCAACATGCTTACCGCTTCGCCGTTAGCGCCTTCAACAAAACTGTTGAAGGTTTCGTTAACTGGCAAGGAGACTGGAAGCGGTAACTGCATAGTAGATATCAGGGATTCCAGTAGAAAGCCTGCTGTAACGCTTCTTGCTCGGCACTTTGATTAACAGGGACCAATTGGGAGTCGAGCAAAACGGTAGCTACAAAATCTTCAGCGTTCCCTAACAGCACTATATTAAAGGTAGCCACTGAACCTTGTTGTTGAGTGAGCATAACAGATTCGATCAGACTGAACGTTGAAAGATAATCAAGAATTCCAGCATAGTTTTCGATACTGTTAATGTTAGCCACAGAAATCGACAACGAAGAACGTGTGATATCAGCCTCAGCATGAGACACCGTATATTGCACAGCTATGTCGTCAGCGTATTGATTCACAAACCTCTCAATCATTTGGTCAGGTGAATTCCCATACATTTTGCCTTCAGTGATACCCGCCTGAGAGATAATCATAAAATCAAAGGCGTAATCACCACTCGTATTTCTTTGCGCATAATAGTCAAATTCTTCGCTAGAAAAAGCACTATCCGATTGCTCTGGTAACTCGGATTCATATGCCTGTATGTCACTATCGCTATAATCCACACCGTCAAGAAAGGTAGGTAAGCTTTTACCACTACTCTCCTCGACAATTGTTTCATTGCCATCTTGTTCAGACAGTATTTGATCTAACAGCTCATCGAGCGACGTTAATTCAGTGTCATTTGTTTGCTGTTCATTGAAGTTATCCACCGACGGGGCAACATCAGTATCATTACTGTGTGAAGCTTGAGACAAGGCTTGTTCGAGTAAGCGCTCTGCGTCGTTAGCAGATAGTTGCTCGTCACTAGCGTCAGACGTTGAATCTAATTCGCTGTTGTTTTGGTCGACAATAGTTACTTGTGCTGCAACATTTGGATATAAACGAGCGGCAATAATAGTATCCGCGGCATATATTGTAGACGCAGATTTAATACGAGAACCAAAACGCCCCCACACGTCATATATTAGTGCCGTATTGTCATCAGATTCACTGATGTCGGGCAATTGAATGGGTAAGCCGCGGTAATCTGCCGTGTTTTCAATAACACCAGCATAAGAAAATTGAGAGGAATGCCCTACTAAGCTGCGTTCAGACTCTTCTTCAACGGCCAACCAAAAGAGTGTTTCTGGCCGTCTACTTTCCCAAATAGACAAGTTTTGTGCGCGGAGTATGTCTGCAATTCTATCTTCATCGAATTCTGCAACATAGAAAATCTTTCCTTGCTCAAATGAAAAACGGTAGGCCCGTAAGTATTGTTCAGCAGAGCGCACCGCTTGTCGCACTTCAGTGTCATCAAGCACAGATTGGGTACCAGACATTTTAACGAACACCCGAGACAATGCTTCTCTCATGGCTCGTTCTGTGGTTGATTGCCCTTGATCGGCCACTTCAACGGCTGCTGTACTCACCTCGACTACGATCGCACCGTAACCAAGCGCGCTGAAAAACAGCGAGCCGATTAAGAGCAATAGCAACTGAGCTTTTTTGAACCCACCCTGGTGTATTAAAGCATTTATGATCAGCACGTTACCTTGACTCATTATACCGATGAATATTTCTAAGTTGACGCTATTGTCTGACAATTTCAGGCATATTTCACCCTCTAATTACACACTGAGTTATTTAATGTCGCTGAATAGTCGATAAGGCAATTGGACTTAACGTTACATGCTGGTAGAATCCGCGTTTTTCCACCTCTTAGTTCTAGGGCGCAACCGTGAGCGAAAACAAAACCTCGTTAAGTTACAAAGATGCTGGTGTTGATATTGATGCCGGAAACCAACTTGTTGAACGGATTAAATCTGTTACCAAAAGGACTCACCGTCCAGAAGTCAAAGGCAATTTAGGTGGTTTTGGTGCCCTTTGCTCGCTTCCCACTAAATATAAAAACCCATTATTAGTATCAGGTACAGACGGCGTAGGAACTAAATTGCGTGTTGCTATGGATGCTGGCCGTCACGATGGTGTGGGAATTGACCTTGTAGCTATGTGTGTCAACGACCTTATTGTACAAGGTGCAGAGCCTTTATTTTTCCT
>JALUXV010000190.1 GCA_027013165.1 Alteromonadaceae bacterium | reverse complement strand
TTAAGACCAAGAAAGTGCCTAGGCTTTAAACAGCCTGCTGTCGTGTTCGAGGAAATGAGGCGGGCAGCCTAATGAGCGAGTGGTGCACTTCGGAGTTGAATTCGCGGAGACTATTATATTATACTAAAAAAAACCTTGTAGCACTTTCTCGATTCCTGACTCGTTTCATCCCTTTGCCGCTGTAGTACTTTTCAAGGTATTGCAGCTTGCCAGCAGTACTTGAAAAGCAGATCTCAAAGCTCATTGATAATTCAATCCAGTGCTCTGTAGCTATCCCTAAGCGCATCAAAATGGGGGACTGAGTATCGTCTATTGAACCTCGCTTATCATCGCGTATTTGCCTGCCTGTTGCGTCAACTAAAGTTACGTAATCGACAAATGAAAACAGTATACCTTTCGGCATGTTCTTTCTTGGGTTACCTACAAAGGGTAACAGGTATTTAGGTGGTACTTTTCGCTTGGCTGCATTAATTCGGTATTGAACACTGGTGTGTTTTGACGTTTCTGGCGTCTTGGCCATTTTCGCCCTTACAGGATTCAAATCTACGTAGGCCATACATGCTAGCAGTGCTGCTTCATCCAATAGTGCTTGTGATTTAAATCGACCTTCCCAAAACCGACCCGTGCACTTGTCTTCTTTATTCGCCTGCCTCGCGATGTATTCATTCAAACAACGCATAAACCAACTAATATCACACAAGCGTTTACGCCATACCTCCACCGTTGCATGAACCGTTAAAAGCTGTGCATCTCTCATGACACTTCGCTTTTCATCGACCAAGTAATCTCGCGTTAATAAGGTGCCATTGAACACTTTGTGCCAACGGGTAATCACCTCTTCAGTAGGCATTGTCTTTGCTTTTTCTGAATCAACATGCAGAACAATGTGGGTATGATTACTCATAACTGCATAAGCGCATACATCAATACAAAATACTTGGCTTAAGTAGTGAATTCTGTCTTCTACCCACTGGCGACGATGTTCATAACTTTTGTTGGTAAACCTGTCTTCACCGCACAAAAATGCACGACGCACACAACGCGATACACAATGATAATAAGGCGTGTCTGACAAACTAATTTGGGAACTTCTGGATTTAGGCATTGCAGTCATCTCTGAAAAACTGATGACCATTAGTGTGAAGAACTTCGACCGCAAACGTAATTGTACTGGCGGTCAGTTAAGGTGGGTGTCTGGATTAGTTTCTGGATTAGTTTCTTTATTGCCCATACTCCAAAACACACTGATTATCATGTAAACTAACTATTATAAAATCAATACACGTTCAAGGTGACACTATGGATATCGTGATACATGGCACGGTGGCTGAAATGCTTCAACATCAAATGACAGAAGGTAACTATCAATCTCCTGAAGACGTTGTTTATGAAGCCTTAGAAGCCCTTATTAAACAAAAAGCAAACCAAGGCATTGAAGCCGGTCTTGCTGATATTGAAGCTGGCCGTTATGTCGAGTTACGCCCTGATAATCTTGATGAGATCACAGATTCTATAATTGCTAAATCGCGCCAATGACAAAAATAGTTCTCACCGAAAACGCCCAAAATAATATTGCTGGCATCATCAAATATATTGCTGAAGATAATCCAATCCGCGCTAAAAGTTTCGTTAAAGAACTGCTACAAAAATCCAGTGATACCATCACGGCCTTTCCCTTATCTTGCCCGTTATACAACCGTGATTTGAATATCAGACGTTTTGTATATCAACGTTACAACGTGTATTACCGTTTCGAGCAACAACAAGACACCGCCTATATCTTGTACGTATTCAACAGCGCCAAAGAATCCAACTACCTACTCAAAGACAACTAGTTTTAGTCACTGTTCTATTAACCAGATACCCACTATAAAAAATAACCAAACCACTGATTTAATTAATAAATTAAAGTGAATGTCCAATTAGCAGTTAAACGACCTCCGTCCCCTCTGCCCGCAGTGAGTCCTTCTCCGCTCTCTTGTTCAGGTTTTATCGAGTCGATCTCTGCATCCATGAAAAAATCTTCCCTTCGGTCAAACAGATAAGGTGGGTGACCATGTATCTTGTTAGGTTTAATTTCCCCATGATGAGTAAAAGTTGGTTACTACGATATAACCATTAATGTCACACCCTCCGGTATAAATCGTTATGGGTTGACCTGTTGTGTAGGCGGTCAGCAAAAAACTATAAAGCTCGTCATACTGAGCATGGTCTGAGGGCAATATAAAGGTGGCTTTGGCACATGAGTCTGGATTTCCTTGATCCATCTGTGCGTTAAATATCCAACCCCCGTAGGCATTCATCAGGGTAGTTATCTTGCCAGAACTAGTAGTAGCCGAGTAGCAACTACTTGAAAAAACGACGAGCATTGTAAAAAGTATGCACTTCATGTTTATTTTAACTCCTTTTAAACTACAAACTACTCCTACGAATCGATAACTAGAATCGAACTTAGCTCTATCTAGCCAACTACATCGAATATTTGAGCATTAAACCTCTCCCACTTTCAAGAAATTTAAACCTCATTTGAGTGGTAGTTATGGTGGGTGTCCATGTAACTACTTCATCCATAGAGAACCAAACCCATAATACACTTGCCCATCTATACCCGATTCATCGCAAGCGATATGCCAAATCAGCTTTCCCTTAGCCATATATACACTCCTCCGTATGCATAAACACATTAAACAGGGCAATACATGGTGTTAGCAAGTATAATTTTTAGTCTTTT
>JALUXV010000189.1 GCA_027013165.1 Alteromonadaceae bacterium | reverse complement strand
TATGGCGATGCTCGGCTATTAAAGGAATAACGACTGTGAACACGCGTTGGGTACTTGTTATTGCGCTAATAATTTCTGTGTCATTTAACCTGTACCTTTGGCTCGAGTTAAGTAATGTAAATGTGCCGAACTCCCCGCCTGAGTCTACGAGTAGTTCCTTACAAACAGAAGTAGGGCCAGAGTATGGGGTGAATGACGATGCACCGCCTGTTGTACAAAACAATACTTCAACCGATATACCCACAAGAACAAACGACGCCCTTGGAGCGAACGCCAGCAATAGTGAAAAGCAATATTCTCAGGATGAGCTAGAGAATCTCTTGAATGAGGGACGCTACGGCGAGTTAACTGAACAACTGTCAATACTGCTTAAACAATATCCAGAAGACGAGCACCTGCTGTTAATTGAGGCGGAATTGCAACTTCGCACTCGCCCTCTTCCCGATGCGTTGGTGCATTTATACGACTTACTAGAGCTTTCTTTGACTTACGACGTTCAACAAAGCTTGGTCTCACAAATTAACACGCGTTATGAGCAAGCAGAAAGAGAGTTTGTTCGTTCAGGTAACTGGGATTTACTCGCACAGCTGTGTGAGCCATTGTTCCAACGCCTACCTACGCACCGCAGTTACATTCTGTCGCTTGCAAAAGCTTATGCCATGCAAGAAAAACTCATTTTGATGGAAGACGTATTGGCCGCTCTTCCTCTTGATGATTACGAGGCGAATCGCATTCGCAACAAGGCTTATGCTGATTATAATGAAGAAGTCGCTGCCAACGACAATTATCAGTCAACGGAAACTACGCCATTATTTAACGACAATGAAGCTACTTTCATCGACCTAGAGCGGCGTGGAAATCAATACCGCATCGTCGTAAAGATGCTTAACAACAGAGCGCAAATGATCCTCGATACCGGGGCAAGCACCACGGCAATTACTCAAGATATGTTTGCGCGTTTGGGTAGATTTAGACGACTGACATTTATTGGGAATTTTGATGTGCAAACCGCATCTGGCTCAATCAATGCTCCCATGGTTCAGATACCTGCATTCTATTTGGGGCCGTATCAATTTGAAGGGGTGTCAGCACTCGTACTTCCCAAAGAAGCCCTACCCAATGCAGATGGACTGCTTGGAATGAACATTCTGGGGCAATTTGATTTTTCTATCCGTCCAGAGGATAGCACTTTAGTACTTCGAGAGCGTTAAAGGGCGTTCTAAGCAAGTACGTATCAGTCATACATCAAGAGAGAACTGGCATCGCTTAGAGGAAGCGGTATACGTTTTACAGCACGCATGAACCCAGCGCCACTCCTTCAAGTCAGAAACACTCTGGTATAGTAGAGAGGAAGCAAGGGACTATTTACCGCCGTCTGAGGAATGGATACCGAAGCCGAGCCCCATGGATGGATCTGGCGTGCGGTAAAAAGTCCCTTGCTTCCTCTCAATACACGCTATAAAGCGATTAAAGCGTTGCGCAAAGTCTCGTACCCTGGTCAATCGCGCGTTTGGCGTCGAGTTCTGCTGCTACATCAGCCCCACCAATTAAGTGGTAAGAACTATTTAGCCCCTCAACAATATCGCGCATGGGTTCTTGGCCTGCACAAATCACCACATTGTCTACGGGTAGCACACGAGGCTCGCCGTCAACGGTAATGTGAAGTCCTTCATCATCGATTTTATCGTAGCTTGCGCCAGCAACCATATTCACACCTTTTGCAAGCAAGCCTGCACGGTGTGCCCAGCCAGTGGTTTTACCCAAGCCTGCGCCCACTTTGGTGGATTTACGCTGAATTAGCACTATGTCTCGTGGTGAAGCTTCTGGCTCTGGCCTAATGCCTTCAATGCCTGAACGAGCTTCTAAGGTCATGTCGATACCCCACTCTTTCATAAACGCAGGAATATCCTGGCTTGGCGTGGCTTTACCATGAGACAAAAACTCCGCCGTATCAAAACCGATGCCGCCAGCACCAATAATAGCGACAGACTTTCCTACTGGCTTTTTGTGTTTGAGAACATCAAGGTAACTGAGTACTTTTTCGTGCTCAATACCCTCAATTGCAGGGGTGCGAGGTTTTATTCCTGTTGCAACAATAACATCATCAAACCCTTCATCGTTAAGTGCTGATGCATCAACTAGGGTGTTGAGTTTAAGGGTGATATTGTTGTGTAGTTCAATTTGGCGACCGAAGTAACGCAGTGTTTCGTAAAACTCTTCTTTGCCTGGCACTTGTTTGGCTACATTAAATTGCCCACCAATTTCACTGGCAGCATCGTAAATAACTACGTCGTGACCCCGCTGTGCACAAGTGACCGCTGCTGCCAAACCTGCTGGCCCCGCTCCCACAATACCAATGCGTTTCTTAGTTTCAGCTGGCGTAATGTTTAGTTCTAGTTCATGGCAAGCGCGAGGATTGACCAAGCAACTGGTGAGTTTGCCGTTGAACACGTGGTCCAAACACGCCTGATTACAACCAATACAAGTATTAATCTCGTCACTTCGGTTCTGCTGCGCTTTGCGTACAAAGTCTGCATCAGCCAAAAATGGGCGGGCCATAGAAACCATATCAGCATCGCCACGGCCCAAGACCTCTTCGGCCACTTCTGGCGTGTTAATACGATTTGAAGTGATAACTGGAATTGATAGTGCCTCACGGAACTTGGCTGTTACCCAAGTAAAAGCAGCGCGAGGCACTTTAGTGGCTATGGTAGGAATTCTAGCCTCATGCCA
>JALUXV010000188.1 GCA_027013165.1 Alteromonadaceae bacterium | reverse complement strand
GATTTCGGAAAAACGTCATTTTTGATCGGATAACGCCGAAATAGGCGATCGGATTAGACCGAAATCAGTGATCGGATTGAACCGAAATGGGTGATCGGAATGGGCCGGAACATGCAGCATTCTAGGAAAAACTAAAACAACCTAAGATCTACTTCATTAATTTGTAGCTGTGTCTTGGCTAAGTTTAGGGGAAGTGGAGAGTACCTATTACACCAAATAATAAATATTGTACAAATCATATATGTGCACTATATTTTATGCATTAGCCTATATATGCTTATTATTTCATGCAAAAAACAAACGCCCTTTTAAAGTCTATTGGTAAGCTTGTGGTGTCCATGCGTGCTACTACTATGGATCAAACTGAACTTGGCCAACGCGTAGGTGTTGGGCGAAATACTATTTCGTCCATCGAGAATGGCAAACCGGTTAATGCTGAAACGATATTCAACGTACTAGAACATTTTGGCGTCATCGACGATGTGCAATTAGTTATTGAGCAAAAGCTAGAAGAGCAGCAAAGCACGCTCTCTCGTAAATCGAGAAAGGATGAGCTGGAGCTAGATAATGACTTCTAAAGCGTTTGTGTTTATTGACGGCCTTGAAGATAAACCAATTCCTTGTGGCGTTACTCAAATCGATGAACACAGTAGAGTGGGGCGTTTTCGATATGGTCAAAGTTATCTGAAAAGGCCCGATGCTTTTCCTCTAGATCCAATTCACTTACCGCTAAATGACGGGCAGTTTCGTACCGACTTTAATAAAGGTCTTTTTGGTGCGCTTTCTGATGCTGGTGCAGACTCATGGGGAGAAAAAGTAATTTTATCTCTTCACAGTACCAAACCTAACAACCGATTAGAGTTTTTGCTAGCTGGCTCAGGAATGGGGGTGGGGTCATTGGTGTTTAGTCTGTCGAGCAGTTCGTCAAAACCCAAATATAGCAAAAACACTTTGGGTGATATTCCTATGTTGCTAAAGGCCAAAGACGCTATTTTGGCAGACAAAGAAATACCTGATGAAGCCAAGAAAGCCTTTGAGTTTGGGTCCTCCATGGGTGGGGCGCGTCCAAAAACTATTATTCAAGACAGTGGATTATCTTACCTTGCTAAATTCAATCGTCCTGATGATTTATACAACGTAGTAAAAGTTGAAAATGCAACCATGCTTATGTTGGACGAACTGCCATGTAATGTGGCTAAGACCAATGTATTGAATGCTCAATCCGGTGACGTTTTATTGGTAGAGCGTTTTGACATGAATAATGGGAAGCCTTGTTGCCATTTCTTAAGTGCTAATTCTATTTTCAGTAGGAATAAAGTCAGTAATGCGAGTATGAGCGCTGAATATAGCTATGGTTATTTGGCAGAGTTCATCATGAATTATGTGGTTGAGCCTGCTGATGCTTACGACTTGTTTTATCGAATGGTATTTAATGTTTTGTTTGGCAATACTGATGATCATTCTCGAAATCACGCCATGCTTTATGACTTCACTACAAAACACTGGCGACTCAGCCCAGCTTATGATGTGTTACCAATAAATCATTCGAAACAGCATGGTATTGGCATTGGTGAACATGGCCGAGAAGGTTCGCTAAAGAATCTATTGAGCCAATCAAAAAGGTTTGGTTTAAAACCTTTTAAGGCCAAAAAAATCATAGATGAAGTAAAGCAACTCACCATTGAATGGGAAACGTATTTCAAGCGACACAATGTGGGCGAAGGTGATATCGAGCGTTTGAAACACATAATTCCTTCGTTTTAAACGTCATTTTGTATGAAGCTCAGCCTCCACCCTTACTTCAATATTCTGAAGCACTAAGGTACAGTGGTTGTTGAATAAATAATCACAACACCTTTCGCAGCAACGGAGTGCGCTTATGACTACCCTCGATTATGCCATTGTCGCTATCTACCTTGTTTCTTTGCTCGGTTTAGGTGTTTTTTTTCGCAGTCAAAAAAACAGTAAAGACTATTTTTTAGGGGGGCGAACCCTTGGTTGGCCGGCGTTGGCGCTGTCGGTTATGGCTACCCAATTGTCGGCCATCAGTTTTATTTCTGCCCCCGCTTTTGTGGGGCTTCGTGAAGGTGGCGGCCTTATTTGGTTGTCGTATGAACTAGCATTACCTTTGGCAGTCATCATCATGCTGTGGCGTTTATTACCCACCTTACACGCTGCTGGTGTAGTGAGCGTGTACGACTACCTTGAACGGCGTTTTACCCGCTCAACCCGTTTGCTTATCAGCTTTGTGTTTCAGCTTAGCCGTTCGTTCGCTACGGCCATTATGATTTACGCCATTTCTTTAATACTGCAAGGCACCATGGGGTTGTCGCAGTGGCATTCGCTTGTGGCTATTGGGGTGATCACCTTGGTGTATTCTGCCATGGGTGGTATGAAAGCTGTGGTATATGGCGATGCCATTCAAATGGCATTAATCGTGATGGGCGCAGGTTTGTGTTTGTGGGCGGGGTTAGATGCCGCAGGTGGTTGGCAAAATGTATTTGCCAACGTAGATGGCGAGCGTTTAGTGGCAGTAAACACTGAATCTGCTGGGTTAACCCATAGTGATTTTGGCCTGTTACCCATGATATTCGGTGGAGTAATTTTGTACGCCTCGTATTATGGCTGCGACCAGTCGGAAGCCCAGCGTTCACTGTCGGCACAGTCAGTGGGCGACTTACGTAAAATGCTACTTACCGTAGCGTTTTGTCGCTTCCCCATTACCCTGCTTTATTGTTTAGCTGGGTTGGTGATAGGTACTGTGGTGATGAGTACGCCAGCCATTCGCGCTCAGATCCCAATAGAGTCTCCCGATTGGATGATCCCCATTTTTATTGTTAACTACCTTCCAGCGGGTATTGTGGGCTTACTTTTGGTGGCTATTATGGGCGCGGCCATGTCGAGCTTAAGCTCAGCCATTAATAGTTTATCGGCGGTAACGGTGGAAGACATTCAGCGCTTACGAAAAACGCCGTTCAGCAACACCGAGTATTTGCGCAACGCCAAAATAGCCGGTGTGGGTTGGGGGTTAGTTACGTTAGTACTGTCATTTTATGCTGGTGACATTGCCCCTACGGTTATCGAAGCCATTAATAAAATTGGCTCAGTGTTTTACGGCCCTGTGCTGGCTACTTTTATTGCTGGCATACACCTGACGAGAATTTCCGGTAAAGCCGCAAACATTGGTTTGATTGCTGGCGTGTTGGTAAACGTGGCGTTTTGGCTATCGGGCAGCCCTATTTTTTGGTTTTGGTGGAACCTTATTGGGTTTGCCGTGACTTTGGGCGTGGGGGTTATTGCCAGTCAGCGTTTTCCCAATGATGCTGGAAACAACTTAGCCAGTGTTATTGGCATAAACCGAACTACCACGTTGCTATTAGTCAGTTGGTCGGTGGTGCTGTGTGTTATTTGCCTATTTGTACCCGATGCTGTACTGGCCCTGCGCTAGTGATACTCGTCTGAACTTAAAAGTAACCGGTTATCTTCATAAGAAATAACCCCTTCGGCTAGTAGTTCTTGGTAGGCGGTACTGATTTTTTCAAACAGGATATTAGCGTCAGGGTGGCTTTTTACAATCGCAATAGGCCAGCCATAAATAGATTCTAGAGTACTCTCAAAAAAGCGGTGATCGACAAATTCTTGTTTGGAAGATTCTCTTTTGAAAGGATCTTCCAAGGTGATCACGTAATCTACCCGTCCACGGGTAAGTAGCCTTATGGCTTGGTGCACTGTATTGAGTTCAATAACAATGATGTCATTATCTTCCAATAACGGTGCAAAACTTCCCAATGGAAATCCTCGTTTTATCGCCACTCTAGCACCCTTGAATCCATTGATTGTTGACGGCATGTTGTGATGACGCAAGCTGTAGCCTTTTAGGGTGATTGTGGTTTGTGGAATGGGGAATAAAAACTGTTCGTCGGTCGCTGGATTTGCGCCATAAGCTACAAACGCCACTTCTTCAGGGAGCTTAAGTTGACTAACTCGCGCATAAGGCACCTGTGCCAGAGTCACATTGAGTTCAGCTCTTTCGTAAAGTGCTTTGCTTAATCTGGCGTGAAATCCTATGTGCTCATCGCCTTGCATTTCCCAATAAGGAGGAAAGTACAAAGTGAAATGTTTTAGCGTATTTGTATTCGCCCACGTATTAGGAGCGAGCCAAAAACTCGCGAGGGTAACTAGCAATGTAAGCTGGGTGAGAAAACCATTACCGATGTTCTTCATACTTTTTACTATAGCTAATATCCACCGCCCAAACGAATTATTTAATTCTTGTAATTATTGCGTGCTAAATGTACCGCCTGCGCTCAGCTAGTATGCCAATAGCTAAGAAAGCTGTGACAAAACCAGCACCCTGATACTGCCAAGGTAAGTAAGCAATAATATGATGCAAAAAAGGTGCGCCGAATAGGGTGAGCGCTCCATAGCCAAAAGCGCATAGAAGTACGAAAAGGCTCACTCGAATTACAAAATGATAGGGCGAAAGTATGCGTTTGAGGTGTTTGTTAATCACGTCGCCGTATACCACAAGTATCGTCGCCATAAGCATAATGCTGAGGTCGGTATAGTAGGGGCTGAGTAATCGAGAAAGTGAGGCGAATAATTCGCTCATTAGAAAACCTTGTTATATTAACTGCAACAACAAGGTGATTCTAACGGGTTATTCGCCTAAATGCAGTTACATACTCACTTTACTCTGAAGTGTTTTAGCCAGTTGTTGGTGCTTTTCGATAAGTTGTTGTGGGTTTATTTGGGTGTGTTGTCCGTCTTCAATTAACCATTGCCCTGCCACCATGAGCTTATCGACTTGATGGGCACCGCAGGTGACGAGTGCGTCGAGTGGACTACCCACCCCTGAGAAGCGCAGCTCATCTAAACCAAACACGGCGACATCAGCTTGCATACCTACAGCAAATTGGCCGATGTTATCCCAATGCAATACCTTGGCTGAACCTTGGGTTGCAAAACCCAACACCCGATCAGCGGTAATAAGTTCCGCACCGTAACGAAGTCTTTGTTGAAGCAAAGACTGCCGGGCTTCTTGAATCATGTTCGAGCAATCGTTAGACGCCGAACCGTCTACCGCCAAACCTATGTTACAACCCGCTTGTTGAAGCTCTACTGTAGGGCATATCCCCGACGCTAATAGCATGTTTGAACTAGGACAATGGGCTATACCTACTTTGGCTTTGCCCAAGCGCTGAATTTCATCCTCGGTAAAGTGAATTCCGTGGGCAAGCCATGTGCGCGAGGTAAGCCAATCTACCGATTCTAAATAGTCTAACGGGCGCATGCCGTATTCTCGAAGGCAGAAATTGTTTTCGTCTTCGGTTTCCGCAAGGTGGGTATGTAGCAGCACATCATTGTCTTTGGCTAATGCGGCGGTATCTTTCATTAGCGGTGTAGATACTGAAAACGGCGAACAAGGGGCCAATGCAATGCGTATTTTGGCTGAGTCTGAACGGTCGTGATAACGACTAATAAGTCGCTGGCTGTCGGCCAAAATCTCATCTTCTGTTTGAATAACACTGTCGGGGGGCAGCCCGCCATCGCTCTCGCCTAGGCTCATGGAACCACGTGTGAGCGCACCACGACAACCCAAGCTGTTAATGGCTTCTACTTGAATATCTATGGCGTTTTCTAAGCCTTTAGGAAACACATAGTGATGATCAGAAATACACGTTGCACCCGATACCATAAGTTCTAAACCAGCAAGTTGAGTTGCGGTGTAAATCATCTCTTCATCGAGGTTTTGCCACACCTTGTACAAGAACTTGAGCCACGGAAACAAAGGTTTGTTTAATGCACCAGGTACACATCGAGTGAGAGTTTGGTAAAAGTGGTGATGAGTATTGATTAACCCCGGGGTAATTACCTGATTACTACAATCGATATAGCTGTCTATAGGTGTTGTTGGTGTTTCGCCAGCGGCCACCAACTCTACAATTTTGTCACCCTGAATGACTATGCCATTGTCGGCATTAGTGCTGTTCCCTGTGAATACGGCTGCGGGTGATTTTAACCACAGGGTTTTAGTTAACATGGGTATAATTTCCTACTGTTCTTGCTGTGTTAATACGGGGGCTGGCTCACTGCTTTGGGGTATGATTATGCTCATGATGATGGCACAAAAGCCAGCAACAGTGACCGATGAAGAAAAGATGTTCTTTGCCAATGGTGGTAGTTGAGACAATACATCAGGCACCATCATCACACCTAAGCCCAAGCCTAATGATGTGGCTATAATTAAGCTTTTGCGACGATCGATAGGGTCGTTTGTGAGAATTTTTACTCCTGCCACGGCAATAGTCGCAAACATGACTAAGGTCGCGCCGCCTAAAACCGATTTAGGCATGAGTTGAATAACACCGCCAATAGCCGGAAATAAGCCTAACAACACAAGCAGCCCCGCTATGTAAAAACCCACATGACGACTCGCCACGCCAGTGAGTTGAATAACCGCGTTGTTCTGACCAAAGGTAGTATTAGGAAAGTTGTTGAATACTGCCGCAAGCATGGAATTTACGCCGTCGGCTAAAATGCCCCCTTTGATACGTTTTAAGTACAGAGGGCCGGTAATGGGCTGTTTGCAAAACAAGCTGTTGGCTGTTAGATCGCCCGAGGTTTCTATGGCGCTAAGAAAGTAAACCAGTGCCACAGGAATAAACACGTCCCACTGAAACGAAATGCCATACTTGAACGGCTGAGGTACTGAGAATAACGGCAGCTCAATCATTGAATCAAAAGACAAAATCCCTTGCCACCACGCCAGTAAACTACCAGCTAACATACCTATGAATATGGCAGAAAGCCGAAGCATGGGGTGCTTAGACATATTGAGCAGTACCACAATCACTAACACGGTGAAACCTAAGCTTAGGTTTTGGGGTGAGCCATAATTACTAGCACCATAGCCGCCAGCAAGGTCAGTCATACCCACTTTTATTAGGGTGATACCTATGGTGGTGATAACAATTCCGGTAGTGAGCGGTGTAATTACCGCCTTAAAATAGCCAATGAACTGGCTAAGAATAATTTCAACAAAAGCCCCAAAAAAGCAAATGCCAAACATAATGGCGAGAATGTCTTCATTAGTACCGCCTTTGTCTTTTACCATAAAGCCAGCCACTAACAAGGCGCTGATAAAAGTAAAGCTGGTCCCTTGTACCGCGATAAGGCCACACCCTACCGGGCCAAAGGTTTTAGCTTGAATAAAAGTAGACACGCCACTGACCATCAGCGCCATACTGATGAGATAGGGCATTTCTGCGGTTAAACCTAATGCGCCACCAATAATGAGAGTTGGGGTAATAATGCCAATAAAGCACGCCATCACATGCTGTAGTGCAGCATTAATACAATGGGTAACTTTGGGCTTGTCTTCTAATCCGTAGAGGACCTCATTATTGTTAAGCATGGTTATCACAGCTCTTAGCACAGTAATACCGCTTTGAAGCAATTATTTGACCATGAAGTCAATATTGCCGAATGCCGGGTAAGAGTATGATTTAAATGGTTATTTGTGGTTACATTCCGCCTCATTTTGCCTTGGCAAACAACAAGGTAACCAAAGGGCACCACACTGGTGCAGAAAAGCACCAAGTCGCTACTGTGTTCCTCCACCTACATGCTACAATGCATGTATTACTCTTTCTTCATTTAGCTGAGCCAAACATTGAGCATACTAGTTCGTAATTTACCTAAATCATTTACCCAAGAAGACCTAGAAGATTTGTTTTTTGAATGTGGCACTATGGTGTCGTGTGATTTGGTAATGGATGACAAGTCGGGGTTATCTAAGGGGTTTGGTTTTGTAGAAATGAGCACTCAAGAAGAAACCGATAAGGCGATTAAAACGCTAAATGCTAAAGTCGTCGAGGGTAAGAAGATTCGTGTTAAGTGGTCGAATCAAGAGAAGAAGCAGGCCGCTGCCGCAGAGCATGAAACGCCACCTCCCAGAGATATTCCCGATGATGTGTGGGCAAACGCAAATCGCACTGCGCCAGAGCAAAGCGAAGACAGCGAATAATCATGAATAGCAACGACCCACTTCACGGCGTTACCCTAAAGGCCATGCTTACCGAGTTACAAGAATCCATGGGATGGGAAGGGCTTAGCGCGCGAATCAATATCAACTGCTTTAAAAGTAACCCTAGTATCAAATCTAGCCTTACATTTTTGCGTCGCACACCTTGGGCTCGCGAAAAAGTGGAAAATTTATATTTGCGAAGCAAGGGGCACAAGCCTAAGCCTAGCTCACCTAAAGATGGTCAGTCTAAGGCTAGCAAACCTTCCTCCAGCTCTGCTGCTAAATCAAAGGTCGATAAACCTAATCCTTGGTTAGAGAACAAGTCATAACACTCCCCAATCACTGATGGCGATAGAAGATGGCAGTTTTGGTTGCATGTATGTCATTTATGCCTACAGCGTGTAGACTTATGCTTGTGCTTCACTTTGACAAACGAGGTAAGGACAATGCAATCAAACACACCAAAGACCATTTGCCTATTGGCGTATGACGGCCTTGAGCTACTTGATTTATCAGGGCCTCAGTCTGCGTTCTACGAAGCAGAGCAATATCAACAAGGAAGTTATCGATTACAGGTTATCGGTTTTTCAAATGAACCTATTTGGTGTGAAGCTGGGTTACGAATTACACCTACAGTAAGCATTGATGACGTAGAGTCTTGTCATACCCTGATAATTCCTGGTGGCAAAGGGTCGCGTAGCTCTTCAATTTCACAAACTGACCTAGATAAACTTCAGGCACTTATGGCGCGAAGTGAGCGAGTGGTATCTATATGCACTGGGGCATTTTTGCTCGCTAATGCAGGTATTCCCGATAACACCAAGGTGGCAACGCATTGGGCGTTTGTGGATATGTTCAAAGCACAGTACCCATTGCTCGATGTTGAGCCAGACAAACTCTATATCAACGAAGGGAAGTACTGGTCTTCGGCAGGGGTGACTTCTGGTATTGATTTATCCATGCGACTTATTGAATTAGATTTGGGTAAACAAGCGGCGCATCACGTTGCGAAATGCCTTGTGGTTTATCTTCAACGCACGGGTAATCAAAAGCAGTTCTCTGATTTACTAGACGTGCAGTCACCCAAAAATGAGCGGATAAAAACCGTGGCAAATTGGATAAAAGAAAACATTGCGGACGAGATATCGGTAACAACATTGGCAGAGAAGTTACACCTTAGTGAGCGTCAGTGTCATCGGTTATTTGTGTCCGAAACTGGCCTTACCCCAGCGACTTATGTTGAAAAGCTACGTATGCAGGTGGCCAGTGATTTACTTGCCACCACAGACAAAGAAATTAAAGCCATTGCACTTGCCATAGGTTTTGGTTCGTACGATGGTTTTAGGCGAGCCTTTGAACGTAACTTTTCAGTGTGCCCGTCTACCTACCGACAGGCTTTTCACACTGAAAGTCGAGCTTAGTGCATAAGAACGCTCTCTTGGGGGAATAGCAGGCGTTATTCACCTTCACGTTGACTGTGCGTTGCCAAAACTAGCTGTTGAATACTCTGGTGGTAACGGGTAACTATGGCATCAAATTCAGGGTTACCCTTTAACGAGGTGAAAAACGGTGAGTCTTGTAAGTACCACCAGTTTTGATTGAAATCACTTACCCAACCTTGATTGATGGCGTTGTCTAGCGCAGCTAGTGACGACTCAGTTTTGCCCTGTAATGCCAGCACCGACGCCAAGCGAATATCAGCATTATGACTTCCAACGGCCATTCCCGAACCTAGTTGTTGTTCGAGCGCTGACAATATCTCTCTTCCTTTTTCGCTTTCACCAGTTTCTATTAATAAAGCTGCATATATCGCCCATTCAGAAAAGGGAAGGTCATTGGGCAAAGCGTCATAAGATGGCACCAGCTCCCAATCAATGAGTTTATCGAGTGCTTCTTTGGGGTTGTCCAATTGCCAAAGTGCGTATACCACCGACAACTTAAAGCGCTTGTTATCGGGGTAGAGTTTTTGCCGCTCTAATAGAAAACCATAACTGGTCTCAAAATCCCCCTTGGCACCTGCGATGGCGGCTAAGGTATACAGATCGAAAAAGCTTTCGCTTGTTTTAATTTCCTCAGGCAACAAGGCTTCAGCGTCTTGAATGTTATTAAGTGTGAGGTAGAAAAGTGCAAGTGTATTTCGCTGATGTGCGAGTAGCTCAACTTTAGATTGGGTGGTTGAGTGCCATTTCGCCATAGCTGATATAGTAGTTAGATTTAACGGTACGTACCCAGCGGTATCAATAGGGTTGCCTTGTGGCTGATTAAGTAGTTTTCTGTAATGTGCGAAGTTATCAAAACCCTCTTTTACTTGTCCTAATACAACATGGGTTGTCGCAATTTTTCGATACACGTAAGGACAATCTAAACAGCTATCGAGCACTTGTTGAATATGTTTTAGTGCCAGTTCTGTTTGCCCGGCATCAAACAATACGTCACTGTAGGCAAGGCGCTCGTTGTTCAATACATCAGGTGTTGAGAATAGTGATTCGTATTTATCGATATTAAGTAGCTCGCCAGCCATACTATCTAAGATGAGTGTTAGCCTAGCTTTGGCGTTATCCGGTAGTTTTGTTTGGCTAATGGCTCGCGCTTTTTGTAACCAAAAGTCTTTTTGCGCTGGATCCATACGTGCCATACGAATAAAACTGTAGGCAAGTTCCAACTTGGACGTATATAGCTTTGGTTCTGAGGCTATGAGTTCTTGAAGGGTTTCTATGGCTTGTGTAACGCCTTGTCCATCCCCTCGATACAATTGGTAGTGAGCCAATTGCATTTGGCTTTGTGCCTGAGTTGATAGCGCTTCTTCGCCGTCATTTTTCTTTTTGATAGCAAAAATGGTGGTAAACGAAACAATCAAAATAAAAGGGATAAGCCATTTAGTGATCCCCGATTTTTTGCGAGGTTGGACTGTATTCGTTGAAGGCTCTGAAACAGGCCTATTTGATCTCGGCACTTCCGCATCAAGTATGTCCGTGTTTTCCTTGCTCTTAGTACTTTCAGCGCTCCGAGCACTTTCATTATTATCAATCGGCGTAGCTTCAACCAATAATTTATAGCCAACTTTCGATATGGTTTGAATGTAGGTTGGGTTGCTTGCTCTGTCTCCCAGTACTTTTCTCAGTTGACCAACTAGGTTGTAAATGGCGTTGTCACCTACGACTTCGTTGGGCCAAATGGCGTGGTTAAGGGCATCAAATGTGAGCACTTCACCGTTACTTTGGCAAAAATGAAGGAGCAATGACATGACTTTGGGTAATACAACCACTTCTTCGTCGTTATGTATTACCAAGTTCTCTGAACCCTTAATTTTAAAAGGGCCTAGTTGGTATTCAATGGGATGTGACGCTGAACTGTCCATAGTGCATTGGCCGTTATTAGAATAAAAAGAGAATTAAAATTGGGCTTTGTAGCAGGCACATTACTAGCATGAGACAGCAAATTCAATGTAACGGTAGTTAGCCGTTACCGTGTTGCGTTTACCCGTATTAAGTTTCTTTTCATAACAAGCCAATTATTGAGAGTTACATTGATAAAGACGCTTTTGTTGCTACAGTTTTTAGGTAGAACACGAAAAGAGCACATGCATTATGAAAACAACGCGATTGTTTCTTGGTTTCTTTATTGTGATGACTTTGAATGCTTTAATTTTAGCAAACGCCAGAGCGGAACCCTCTGACTACGGCGGTATAGATCATTCACTTCACCCTCATCATTTTTCGGTGTTACTAGGTAGCACTTATATTCGCGAACATGGAAATGGTGCGACTATCGGCGTTGACTACGAGTATCGCTTAAACGACGCGTTGGGGCTCGGCGCTATTGTAGAATATGCTGACGGCGAATTAGAGGCTTGGACGTTTCTGGCAGTAGTCGATATTCATATAACCCCACATTGGATAATGCAAATCGGACCGGGTTATGAGCATACATCAAAACACAATTTATTCGTTGCACGTATCGGCACACTTTACGAATTTGAGTTTGGTGAGGGTTGGACCCTTGCTCCACAATTGCATTACGATTATCACGAAGGTGATGAAGATGCGATAGTATGGGGTGTCGCAATTGGTAAGTCTTTCTAAGCCGGTAAGAGGCAGAAAGCTAGGAAGAATCTCTCAGTTATTAGAATAAAAAGAGAATAATTTAAGGACTTTCTATCACGCATATCAATAGTATGCGAGCGCAGGTTTAATTTAATGGTAGTTAGTACTTATGAAGTTTTTTTTACTCATATTAGCAGTTGTTTTACCCACCTTTGTGGCGGCAGAAAACACAGTTAAATCGCCAGAAATATGTGAGCGAGTTGCCGGGGCAATCCAGCCTTTTGTAGAACAGAAGATGTTCTATGGAGACCTAGCGATAGCGAAAAAGGGTAAACTAGTGTGTGAATTCAATGTCAGTCTAGCGGAAGACTTTCAGTTGAATGCCAATGTGAGAAACTCTCGCTTCGCAATTGCTTCTTTAAGCAAACCTATTATTTCAACCTTGATCCTAAAGCTTCACGAAAAAGGTGTACTAAATCTCAATGCTAGTATTCGCTCAGTGCTCCCTGAGTTTAATGCAACTTGGGCAAGTCAAGTCACTATACACCACTTGCTGTCCAATCGCTCCGGACTGCCCGGGCATTTTATATTGTCCGGTTGGCAAAGCGGAGAGTTTCAAAAAAGCGTATCTAGCGAAACGCTTCTAGCACAAATAGCGGCACTCGAACTTGTCTTCGAACCCGGCGAAGACTATTTGTATACCAATCTAGGCTGGACATTATTAGTGGCTATTGTCGCCGAGGTGACCGGTGAATCTTATGAAAATAGCCTAAACAGTTTGGTGCTTTCGCCATTGAAAATGGATCAAACCGGACGATTGATGACGTACGAAGAGCAGTTGATTGAAGACTTGCGATGGGGCAAACAGGGTGGGTGGGAAGTGCAAACACCACTCCACATGCAAGTTTTTGATGGTGGTGCTGGTTTGTATGCGTCGGCAAAGGACCTCATTAGGTTTGTCACAGGTGTGCACACGCCTGGCTATTTGACGCAAGACAGTCGCAACTTGTTGTTCTCAGAAAGCCAGCCCTATGGTTGGCGAACTGAAGATATCCTGTTAGGTGATAACGAGCCTTTGCGTGCCCATACCTACGATGGCCAGTTACAAGGGCACAGTAGTCTGTTGTATCACCTAATTGAAGACGACGTGAGTTTAGTATTGCTTAATCACACAGGCATGGGATTTCAACACAAAGCACTGCTTGCTAACGACGTATTGACTGCCTACTACGGCATGCAGATGCCTGATAGAACAGCTACGCCCTCGCTACAACTGAATAGAAGCTTAGTTGATAACACATGGCAATCTGAGGTTTATCGTTTAAAGCAGCAAACACTTTCAAACCCTGCTAATGCCTCATTAGTTATGGATTTAGCTCAACAACTCATGTGGTCTGGTAATACCGAAAAAGCCATTGATGCAATTGACTGGTTAGTCACTAGCTTTCCAGACAATGCAGGCCTTAAACAACAGCTTGATACTTTGAGCTCTACTATGGCTGATCATGAGGTGTGTTTAAAACGAAATGCAGTAGCAGTAGGTTTAAGAGTACTTCACCTTGTTGACCACAATCGCGAGGCGTGGCGAGAAGCATCACCTCGGCCCACGATCACCCATATGTTCTACCCAACCTTGGAACAACGCATAACGCCGCTAATGTTGGGGGCGAGTGAGTATCCATTATTTTATGCAGGTGATGTGGTGGTTGATGGTACGCCAGCGACACAACACAAACACCCTCTGGTTTTAATGTCTCATGGAACGGGCGGCTCGGCGCCACAAATGCTTTGGTTAGCCAGTGCCTTGGTCAAAGCGGGTTATATTGTGGCAGCGGTCAATCACCACGGGAATACCGCCTTTGAGTCACAAAAATATCCGGAAGGTTTTCTGTTGTGGTGGGAGCGAACCGCAGATCTATCTCAAGTACAAAAACAACTGTTACAAGATCCCACGTGGGCTTCACTCATAGACGACGAAAAAGTTGCCCTAGTGGGATTTAGCCTTGGTGGTTATACAACGCTGTCTGGGGTAGGGGGAGTCACAAACAAGGCTTTATTTAGTGAGTATTGCGAAAACACAGTTGAAGATTTCAGTTGCCAACCTCAGCCTGAGTTTCTATCTGTGCTCGACGCATTCGAGGCAATTAAGCACAGTGCAAAAGTTCAGCATAGCTTAGCAAGACAAGGTGATAACTTTCGCGTCGAGAATGTGAAAGCAGCTGTTGCAATAGGCGCTGCTGTGGTTCACGCCTTTGAGCCAGCAAGTTTAATGGCTGTGAAAACACCCACCATGCTAATGGTAGGAAGTGAAGATAGGATCGCACCTAATAGATACAACTCAGCCTATGCGCACGACCTTATGCCTAATAGTGAGTTAGTGGTGATAGATGGTGCTCGTCACTACAGCTTTTTGTCTGAATGCACAGAGCACGGAAGTACCGCTTTGCCTGCACTGTGTGATGACGAAGGTTTTATTAGACGAGCTGACGCGCATCAAGCTGTTATTAATAAAGTGCTACGGTTTCTACAGCAGCACCTTAGCGAATAAAATCAGCTTACTTTTCGTAAAGGGCTGTCATTGCTTGATAGCCTTGCTCTATGGTTTTGATGCGGTCGGGAGTTTGGTCGCGCTCAACAAATTTGTGTTCAACCCCGGCAAGTTCCGCCTGTGCAAAAATGGCTGCAAAGTCTATGGTGCCCTTGCCTACATCGGCAAAGCTTCCGTCGGCTGCCAAATCTTTTACGTGCCATAGTTTGAAGCGACCTGGGTATTTATTAAAGTAAGTAATAGGGTCGAAGCCTGCTTTTACTGTCCAGTACAAATCTAACTCTATACTTAAACTATCTGCACTTGTTTCATTCAACAATACATCCATAGGTAACTCGCCCTCGCGATTTTCAAATTCGAAATCGTGATTGTGGTAAGCCAATGTTAACCCGCCGTTTTTGCATGTTTCACCGTAGCGGTTTAGATCTTCAGCTAAGCGATAGTAAGTTGCAATGTCTTTCCCTCGTTGTTCTTCGGTAAGCCAAGGCATTACAACGTACTTGTGGCCCAGTTGTTTCGATA
>JALUXV010000187.1 GCA_027013165.1 Alteromonadaceae bacterium | reverse complement strand
GGTGCAGTACGTCGATGGCTCTATTATTTCTCAAATGGGTAACCCCGACATGCGTACGCCCATCGCCTATGGTTTGGCTTATCCAAATAGAATCGACTCTGGTGTCGCGCCCGTAGATTTTAATACGATTGCAGACTTTAGTTTCACGTCTCCGTGTTTCGAACGCTATCCGAATTTAAAACTCGCCATTGATGCATGCAGCGACGGACAAGCTGCAACAACCCGTTTAAATGCGGCAAATGAAGTTGCCGTTGCAGCATTTTTAGCAAACAAAATTGGGTTTACGGATATAGCGCGAGTGAATACAGAAACTCTTGATAAAATGGAACCAATAACGGTTTCATCGCTCCAACAGATTCTAGAACAAGACAGCAGCGCCCGAGTCGTGGCGAAGCAAGTAATTAGAGGACTCTCAGCGTGTTAGTTTTTTTGCAGAGCGCTGGTGCGTTTATTGTTGCGTTAGGGATATTGGTTGCGGTTCACGAGTGGGGGCATTTTTATGTGGCTCGCCGTTGTGGCGTGCACGTAGAGCGTTTTTCTATTGGCTTTGGTAAGCCTCTGTGGCGGCGCAAAAGTGCTTCTGGTACCGAGTATGTTATTGCCGCAATTCCCCTCGGTGGGTACGTTCGTATGCTTGATGGGCGAGTGGACGATGTTCCAGAGTACATGGCCCACAAGGCGTTTAACAACAAAACCGTCCTTCAGCGTATGGCCATCATCGCAGCTGGTCCAGCGGTGAACTTCATTTTCGCATTTTTTGCATTGTGGTTAATGTACCTCGTTGGTTTGCAAACCGTAAAACCTGTAGTTAATACGGTAGCGCCGAACAGTATTGCTGGGTTGGCTGGTTTAACTAAAGGCGATGAAATTCTCAAAGTGGGTGATCGCTCAACGCCAGATTGGGAAGCCGTTAATATGGAACTCGTGTCCCATATAGGCAAAGATTCGGCATTGATTACCCTGGTAAACCAAAACAATGTACAAAAAGAATTAACATTTACATTATCCTCTTGGAACTTTGATCCAGATAAAGAGTCTCCTTTAAGCAGCTTGGGCATTACTCCCTATAGACCAGAACCTACGTTAGAGGTAGGTTTTGTAGGAGCGGAAAGTGCCGCTGAGCAAGCGGGCATTAAACCTGGAGATCTGCTGATGTCTGTTGACGGAGAGCAGGTGACGAGTTGGCAGTTTTTGGTAGATAAAGTTGTCGATAGTCCAGGGGAAACCTTGTCTGTGGGTATAGAGCGAGATGGACAGTTGCAGACTGTGCATCCAACAGTATCAAGGCAAGAAACGCCAGAAGGTCAACGGGGATATTTGGGCGTGAGCCCAGTGTTTGAACCTTGGCCAAAGGGGTATGTGTTTACCCATCAATATGGCATAGTAGAGTCTGTAGAAAGAGCTTTTGACAAAACATGGCGTTTAATCACGCTAAGTGTTGAAATGATAGGGAAATTATTAACCGGTGATGTATCGGTTAAAAATCTGAGCGGACCTATCTCCATTGCGCAAGGTGCGGGTGTAAGTGCCGGATATGGACTTGCGTATTTTCTAAGTTTTCTTGCTTTGATTAGCGTTAATTTAGGCATAATAAATTTGCTTCCTTTACCTATGTTAGATGGTGGGCATTTGTTGTTTTACACCATCGAGTGGATCAGAGGTAAACCTGTACCGGACCAGGTGCAGGAGTGGGGGTATAGAATCGGTGGCATGTTATTGTTCACGATAATGAGCATAGCCATTGTAAATGATATTGCTCGTATCACCTGATGGATGTCGGGAAGATAATAAAACAGCGAAGAAAGAACGCGGCCAGGAACAAATATATACATGAAGTTTAAACAGTTAGTAGCAGCCGGTGCAATAGCTACCAGTGCTAGCTTAGCCCATGCTGCAAACACAAACCAAGAGTTTGTAGTTGAAGATATTAGAGTCGAAGGGTTACAACGGGTAGCACTTGGTGCTGCATTGACATATCTCCCTGTGCAAGTTGGAGACAACCTGAATGCGTTTAGGGTTACTCAGCTGATCCGTTCGCTATACTCATCAACCCACTTCGAAAATGTTGAGATTCTGCGCGACGGAAACACATTGGTAGTCCGTGTATCTGAACGTCCTACGATCAGTAACATCATTTTTGATGGTAACGACGATATCAAAGATGAGCAGTTGCAAGAAAGTCTAGACGGTAATGGCATTCGCGTTGGTGAACCCCTTGATAAAACCGTACTTACGTCGATTGAAAACGGATTAAAAGACTTCTTCTACAGTATAGGTAAGTACAACGCCGACGTAACCGCAATCATCACCCCCCTTCCTCGAAACCGAGTAGACCTCAAATTATTGTTTGAAGAGGGTGACGCAGCGGCAATTCAACAAATTAACATCGTAGGTAACGAGGTTTTCTCTGACGCCTTATTGATGGAAAACTTTGAGTTACAATTCGATAAGCCTTGGTGGGATTTCCTTTCGGAAACACGCTATCAACAGCAAACTCTGCAAGGTGATATGGAAACATTGCGGAACTATTACCTAGATCGCGGTTATTTGCGTTTTAATGTTGATTCCACGCAAGTATCAATGACTCCCGAAAAATCGAGCATTTATATCGCGTTAAATGTAACCGAGGGTGAGCAGTACACTATTTCTGAAGTAGAGTTGGTGGGTGATGCACTTGGACATGAAGATTATCTAACGCGCGTTTTGCCACTTACGCCGGGTGAGTTATACAATCAGGCTGAAGTAACTTATACCGAAGAGTTCATCAGTAAATATTTAGGTCGGTTTGGTTTCGCATATCCAACGGTAACTACGGTTCCTGAAATCAATGACGAAGACAAAACTGTAAAGCTAACCTTATCTGTCGATCCGGGTAAGCGTATTTATGCACGCCGAATACATTTCAATGGGAATGTCATTACTGCTGATGAAGTGTTGCGTCACAACGTTAGTCAGATGGAAGGCGCATGGCTGTCAAATAACCTGTTGGAATCGTCGAAAAACCAACTATCTCGCCTTACGTATATGGAAGAGGTTGAGTTTGAAACGATTCGAATTCCAGGGCAAGAAGACCAAGTTGACATAGTATTTAATGTTAAAGAACAGCCTGCGGGATCTTTTAATGCTGGTATTGGTTACGGCGATAGAACCAAACTAAGTCTGCAAGCGGGTATACAACAAGATAACTTCTTGGGAACAGGTAAGCGCGTAGGTTTAAACTTGAGTACAGTGTCTTACCAACGTTCTGCGCAAATTACCTACAATGACCCTTTCTTCACCATCGACGGTATTAGTTTAGGCGGCAGTATATCCTACAGCGAGTTTGATGGCGCGGATTTCAACGTTATTCAATATAGCTCTAAACAGTGGTCTATTGGCGCTAATATTGGTTACCCGATTAACGAATTCAATCGCATTAATTTTGGTTTAACCTATGCTAATGTTGAATTGTATAACCGCGGATTTTACGAGCAAACTGAACAATTCTATGACCAATTTTTAGATGGGGATGATCCTGATGCCGCGGTTAAGTATCAGACATATCAGGGAAGCGTCAGTTGGAGCCGCTCTACCGTAAACCGCGGTCTGTTTCCAACCGCCGGCTCAACTCAGCGCGCGTCTTTTAGCATTACAACGCCAAACTCTGACGTAAATTACTTTAAAACCATATTTGATGGTAAGTGGTACTTCCCGCTGACTCGAAATCAACGCTGGTCGGTATTGGCTCGAGTTCGCCTTGGCTATGGTAATGGTTACGGTGACATCAATGGTAATGAACAGATAATGCCGTTCACTGAAAACTTCACTGCTGGTGGTTCTGACTCACTTCGGGGTTTTGAGAACAACACAGTGGGGCCTCGTGGAATTATTCGTCAATCGAGTGGATCGATTACTGGTCCTGACGGTCAAGTGTATCCAAACGATCCTGCGGATGATTTAATTAGCATATCGCGTCGAAGTTTAGGCGGTAATGCCATGGCACTTGGTGGTGTTGAACTTATTGTGCCTACGCCGTTCCTTGAAGAAGATATGGATAGTTCAGTAAGAACGAGTATTTTCCTCGACGTAGGTAATGTTTGGGATACGGAATTTGATTATGATAAATACCGTAGCTTCGAAAAGCCTAATACCCAATATGGCGAGCTGTTGGACTATTCTGACTGGAGCCTGTATCGTAGTTCAGCTGGTATCTCGGTACAATGGATTTCACCAATGGGCCCAATGGTGTTTAGTTTCTCTAAGGCCATTCAAGAGCGTGACGGTGATGATGCAAGATTCTTCACTTTCAATATTGGGCAAACTTTCTAATAATGACGTTGGGTTAAAAAACTAAACCCATATAAAAGAGATAAAAAAGGAGTTCCTTTTGAAACAGTTGGTTAAAAACGCGATTGCAGGCGCGGTACTTAGTACTGCACTTCTTAGTACGTCTGCGATGGCTGAGCAAAAAATTGCTGTGGTTGATGTTCAAGGTATTTTTCAATCTATGCCTCAAGTGGCTGAAATGAATAATATTATTCAAGTAGAATTTAAAGATAGAATTGAAGAGCTTCAACAGCTACAGCGCGATGGTCAGTTTTATGCTGAACGTTTACAGCGTGATGCTGCGACAATGAGCGCCGAAGAAAAAGCAGACATTGAGCAGAAAATTCTTGAAGTACGAGCGGCTTTGGAGCAAAAAGCAGCACCACTAGACCAAGAAATACAGCGCAGACGAAGCGAAGAGCAGAACAAGCTTATTGGTCTAATTCGTATGGCTATCGACACAGTTGCTGAAGCACAAGACGTAGACTTGGTGTTAAATGCTGGTGCAGTGGCATTTGCGAGTGAAGACATCGATCTGTCTGAGGCAGTATTAGAGCAAGTTAGCAAAACTAACTAAGACTCAGTGTTTGAGTGCAAAACGTACTCAACCTTCATCAGGCCAACTCCGAAAGGTGTTGGTCTGATTTGTTTTTTACGCTTAACAGCGTAAGGTTGCCGCCGTTTTATAGATTAATGGCAGCCCTGCCCAATGTGTTAGTGGTTAGGTCATGCTTGAAATAAAGGAGAGAGTTTTTGTCCAACGCACTTAATACCATCGAAATAAAAGAAATAATGGATTTGCTTCCCCATCGTTATCCGTTTTTATTGGTTGATAGGGTCACTGAATATGTTTTGGGTGAATCAATCAAAGCATATAAAAACATAACGATAAACGAGCCGTGTTTTACTGGGCATTTTCCAGAACAACCCATTTTCCCTGGTGTATTGATTTTAGAGGCAATGGCACAGGTAGCTGGCGTGCTAGGTTTTAAGACCATGGGCAAGTCAGATAAGTTATACTTGTATGCAGGTATTGATAGTGCGCGTTTTAAACGCCCTGTGGTACCCGGAGATCAGTTGGTTTTTGACGTGCAATTGGTCAAAGAGAAAAGAGGAATTTGGAAGTTTAAAGGTACTGCATTAGTGGATGGAGCCGAAGTATGTAGCGCCGACTTTATGTGTGCAATGAGAGAGATAGCATAACGTGATCCATCCAACAGCGGTAATTTCTGACAGCGCTATTATAGGTAGCGATGTAACTATTGGGCCTTTTTGCGTGGTAGACGACAACGTTACCATTGGTGACGGATGTGTGTTGAAGTCACACGTTGTCGTGCGAGGTCCAACCCGCATAGGTAAAAATAATACATTTTTCCAGTTCACTTCCATTGGTGAAGACTGTCAGGACAAGAAATATAACGGTGAGCCTACCGAGCTTGTTATCGGCGACGATAATGAGTTTCGAGAAGGTGTAACCGTGCACCGCGGCACCATTCAAGACAACAGCATTACCATTATAGGTTCGAGAAACCTGCTAATGGTGAACGCTCACGTAGCTCATGATTGTATTATCGGTGACGACTGTATTTTAGCGAATAACGTTGCGGTTGCAGGTCATGTTCACGTGGACGACTTCGCTATTGTTGGTGGAGCCGTGGCAATACATCAATTTTGCAAGATTGGCGCACACGCCTTTATTGGTGGTGGCGCAATTGTGCTACGAGATGTTCCTCCATTCGTTATGGTGAGCGGCCATAAACACATACCACAAGGCATTAATGCTGAAGGTTTACGTAGACGTGGTTTCGAAAAGTCCTCGATATTAGCGATTAAACGCGCTTATAAAACGATTTATAGAGAGGGTAATACCGTAGCTGAAGCTATAGACAGTCTTGCAGCTCCTGCGTCTGAAGAGCGCGGCGTAGCTATGATGCGAGACTTCCTCAGTAATGCCGCTCGAGGCATCATCCGCTAGTATGACTAAGCCTTTGCGCATTGCTATAGTTGCAGGTGAGCCGTCTGGAGACGTGCTTGCCGCAGGGATGCTTAGAGAACTTAAGCGGATACACCCTGACGCTGTTTTTGAGGGGATTGGCGGAAAGCACATGCAAGCACTAGGCTTCAATAGCCTGTTTGACATGGAGACCCTCTCGGTAATGGGGTTGGTCGAGGTTTTGTCGAGCCTTCCGTCAATACTTAAAGTTAAGAAAGGGCTGTTAGCTCATTTCGAGCAACATCCGCCCGATATTTTTGTTGGCGTAGATGCTCCAGACTTTAATTTGCGTATAGAAACCGAGCTCAAAAAACGAGGGGTGAAAACGGTCCATTATGTCAGCCCCACGGTGTGGGCATGGAGAGAAGGAAGAGTTCATAAAATTGCTAAGGCTGCCCACCATGTCTTAGGATTGTTTCCTTTCGAAGCGCACGTATATGCAAAGTACAACATGCCATATACGTTTGTGGGGCACACTATGGCTGACGCTATTCCCTTAGAACCCGATAAGTATCAAGCGAGAACGCTCTTAGGCTTACCTCAAAGCGAAGAGGTGTTAGCCGTTCTGCCGGGCTCTCGTAGAGGTGAAGTGGCAGCGTTAATGCCAATATTCATCGACACCATGATAAGGGTAGCGGAAGAGCGACCTAACATTCACTTTGTGATCCCCGCGGCCAATGAGGCAAGACATCATCAAATTGCAGAAGCTTTGTCCCTTGCCGAAGGTGTGCTTTCTCAGCTTAATGTGCACATTGTTGATGTGGAAGCCCGACATGTCATGATTGCATCTGATGCGATTTTATTGGCATCGGGTACTGCAACCCTTGAGGCCATGTTGTGTAAACGGCCTATGGTTGTGGCTTATAAACTATCAGCCCTCACTCATAAAATTATGCAGCGTTTGTATAAACCGAATTACTTTGCACTACCTAATATTTTAGCGAATGAAGCTTTGGTGCCTGAGTTACTTCAAGACGATGTTAATCCTATTACGCTAAGTGAACATATCCTTACTTTGATGAAAATAGACAACTCTGAACTGATTAAACGGTTTACAGAACTTCACAAAACTCTCAAATGTGATGCTGATAAAAGCTCAGCTCGCGCAGTATTGGAGACGCTAAATGGATAAGTTAATTGCAGGTGTTGACGAAGTTGGGCGTGGTCCTCTTGTCGGTGATGTTGTTACTGCTGCTGTAATTTTAGACCCGACTAAACCTATTGAGGGTTTGGCCGATTCCAAAAAGCTTAGCGAAAAAAAGCGTAATGCCTTAGCTGAGCAAATAAAAGAAAATGCGCTGAGCTGGCATATCGCTAGAGCCACACCAGAAGAAATTGATTCACTGAACATATTGCACGCCACTATGCTCGCAATGAAGCGTGCGGTAGAGGGGCTGCATATTCAACCTAATTGGGTTCGCGTTGACGGTAACAGAATCCCCCAATGGCACTATGCAGCAGAGGCAGTGGTCAAAGGTGATAGTTTATTCGAGGAAATTTCTGCAGCCTCAATTATTGCTAAGGTAGCCCGCGACCAAGATATGATAGATCTTGATGCGCAGCATCCCGAATATGGCTTTGCAAAGCACAAAGGGTATCCAACAAAAGCCCATTTTGAAGCACTTGCTGCACACGGCGTGCTTAACTGTTATCGTAAGAGCTTTAAACCCGTTAAGGCACTTCTTTTAGAGTAATTTTTTACATGTCTTCGCCCTTTATTCACCTTCGAGTACACAGTGATTTTTCAATGATGGATGGGCTTAACAAGGTTAAGCCGATTCTAGGTAAGGTTGCAGAGTACAACATGCCCGCTGTTGCTATTACCGACCAAATGAATATGTGCGGGTTGGTTAAGTTTTACTCTCAAGCACATAGCTTGGGTGTTAAACCCATTATAGGCACCGACTTTTGGGTAACCAACGAACACTTTGGTGATGAGCCTTTTCGATTAACCCTATTGGCGATGAACAATGAGGGTTATAACAATATTACGGTTCTTATCTCAAAAGCGTATTTGCGTGGCAGCCTAGCGTATAAGGCCGTTATCGACCAAGCCTGGTTAGCAGAGCACTCTGAGGGAATTATTATTCTCTCAGGCGCTCAGCACGGTGATATCGGCGTAGCACTGACCAAGAACAATCTAAAGCTACGAGATGAAGCGCTGGCGTTTTACACCACCCATTTTCCAGACCGTTTTTATTTAGAATTAATTAGAACAGGGCGAGCCGGCGAAGAAGACTACTTGCATCGCGCAGTAGCCCTGGCTGATGAAGTGGGTTTACCCGTTGTTGCCACCAATGAAGTGTGTTTTATCGATCAAGCAGGATTTGAAGCCCACGAAATACGTGTTTGTATCCACGATGGTTATACCCTCGAAGATTCTCGTCGTCCAAAACGTTACAGCGATCAGCAATATTTGCGTACAGCCGATGAAATGGTTGAACTATTTAGTGATATACCAGAGGCTATTGAAAATACGGTAGAAATTGCCAAACGTTGTAATGTTACCGTGCGCTTGGGCGAGTACTTTCTTCCTCAGTTTCCCACGGGAGGAATGACCACCGAAGACTTCTTAGTTAAGGTTTCTGAAGAGGGACTAGAAGAGCGTTTGGAGTTCCTTTTTCCCGACGAAAATGTGCGGGCTGAAAAAAGGCCAGAGTACGACGACAGGCTTAGAGTTGAGTTAGAAGTTATTAACCAAATGGGGTTCCCCGGATACTTCTTGATCGTTATGGAGTTTATCCAGTGGAGTAAAGACAACGGCATACCTGTTGGCCCCGGACGTGGTTCAGGTGCAGGTTCGTTAGTGGCCTACGCGCTAAAAATTACTGACTTAGACCCGCTGGAATTTGATCTACTTTTCGAGAGATTCTTGAACCCAGAACGTGTTTCCATGCCCGATTTCGACGTCGACTTTTGCATGGACAGACGAGACGAAGTTATCGACCACGTTGCCGAGTTGTACGGACGACAAGCGGTATCTCAGATCATTACTTTCGGTACCATGGCAGCGAAAGCGGTTATTCGTGATGTTGGGCGTGTTCTAGGCCACCCCTATGGTTTTGTTGATCGCATTTCAAAGCTCATTCCTCCTGATCCGGGTATGACCCTCGATAAGGCTTTCAAAGAAGAACCTCGCTTACCCGAAGTTTATGACCAAGATGAGGAAGTTAAAGACCTTATCGATATGGCGCGTATTCTCGAAGGTGTTACGCGAAATGCAGGTAAGCATGCCGGTGGTGTTGTTATTGCACCAACAACAATTACCGACTTTTCGCCATTGTATTGTGATGACGAGGGTAAGAACCCCGTTACTCAGTTTGATAAGAATGATGTTGAAACCGCAGGTCTTGTTAAATTTGACTTCCTAGGTTTGCGAACGCTCACTATTATTCAGTGGGCGATTGATATGATTAAGGAAGGAAAGGGCATTGATATCGATATCAGTGCCATTCCTTTGGATGACAAAAAGAGCTTCCGCATTCTTCAAAATTCAGAGACCACAGCGGTATTCCAGTTGGAATCTCGCGGTATGAAGGACCTGATTAAACGTCTTCAACCTGACTGTTTTGAAGATATCATCGCATTGGTAGCCCTATTTAGACCCGGCCCTTTGCAGTCAGGCATGGTAGAAAACTTTATCGACCGTAAGCATGGACGAGAAGAAATTTCTTATCCTGATGCCGAATATCAACACGAATGCCTAAAAGAAATTCTTGAACCCACCTACGGCATTATTCTTTACCAAGAACAGGTAATGCAGATAGCCCAAGAAATGGCGGGCTACTCACTGGGTGGCGCCGACTTGCTCCGTCGTGCCATGGGTAAGAAAAAGCCCGAGGAAATGGCAAAGCAACGGGGTACGTTCGAAGAGGGCTCTAAGTCTAATAACATCGACCCAGAGCTAGCGATGAAAATCTTCGACCTTGTGGAAAAATTCGCAGGTTATGGTTTCAACAAATCGCACTCAGCTGCCTACGCTCTCGTTTCGTATCAAACTTTGTGGTTGAAGGTACATTATCCCGCAGAATTTATGGCGGCGGTTATGTCTGCTGATATGGACAACACGGACAAAATTGTCACCTTGGTCGACGAATGTGAACGCATGGGATTGGAAATACTTCCTCCTGACTTAAACGCGGGTAAGTATAAATTCACTGTAGATGACAAGGGTCGCATTGTGTACGGTATCGGCGCAATTAAAGGGGTAGGTGAAGGTCCAATAGACGCTATTATTGAGGCGCGGGAAAACTGTGGTACGTTTTCAGATCTCTTTGATTTTTGTGCAAAAGTCGATATTAAACGGGTGAACAAACGCGTGTTGGAAAAGTTAGTGCTAGCAGGTGCCATGGATAATCTTGGTCCTCACAGAGCGGCACTTATGGCCACGTTACCAGAGGCAATTGCCGCGGCCGACCAGCATGCAAAAGCAGAATCCTTCGGACAATCAGATATGTTTGGTTTGCTAACCACCGAGCCAGAGGATGTTGAACAAGCCTTTGCCGATGTTCCTGAATGGCCAGAAAAAGTGTGGTTAGAGGGCGAAAAAGATACATTGGGGCTCTATTTAACGGGCCACCCTATCAATCAATATGCGAAGGAAATTACTCACTATACCGACGGACGTTTAGTTGACCTTAAGCCAACAGGCAAAGACGCTATGGCAAGCGCTGTTGGATTAGTGTTAGGCGTGCGAGTGATGACCAACAAAAAAGGCAGACGTTGGGCCATTGTTACGTTAGATGATAAAAGTGCGCGGATGGATGTACGTTTTTTCCCTGATATGTACGAACAATTCGAAAGTATATTGGAATCTGACCGAATCTTGCTCATAAAAGGACAGGTCAGCTTTGATGATTTCTCTGGGGGCAATACAATCACCGCCCGAGATGTTATGGATATTGTTCAAGCCCGTGAAAAAAATGCGCGAGCTTTAGCACTTCAAGTTGATACTCAAAGGTTAGCTCCAGCAAAAATAAATCAACTACAGTCGATACTCGGTAATTTCAACCATGGTACGTGTCCCGTGCAGATCGGTGTGACCCATCCAGACGTAGAAGTTACCCTCGCATGTGGTGCGCAATGGTACGTAACGCCAGAAGACCAGTTATTACACGATCTCAAGCAGTGCTTGGGAGAAAAAGCAGTGTCGATCCTCTATCATTAATCGGCCAAGTTCGATAGATTGAACAACGCAGATTTGGATTGACATGCGCAGTACGAATAGGACAAAGAATGAGCATACAGTTTTTGGACTTTGAACAACCCATCGCCGAACTAGAAGCAAAAATAGAAGAGTTGCGATTGGTCAATCAAGGCGGTGAGTTTGATGTTAGCATTGAAGAAGAAATCAGCAAACTTCGCGGCAAGAGTGGTGAATTAACCAAGAAAATTTTCTCCGATTTGGGAGCGTGGCAAATATCCCAGCTTGCTCGCCACCCAATGCGCCCATATACGTTAGATTATATTCCCCGTATCTTTTCTGAATTTGATGAGCTAGCTGGTGATCGCGCGTTTGCTGATGACAAAGCTATTGTGGGTGGCCCGGCCATGTTGGATGATCAACCCGTAATGGTTATAGGTCATCAAAAAGGCCGAGATACTAACGAAAAAATCAAACGCAATTTTGGCATGCCCAAACCAGAAGGCTACCGAAAAGCCTTGCGTTTGATGCAAATGGCTGAGCGCTTTAATTTGCCTATCATTACCTTTATTGACACGCCAGGAGCATACCCAGGCGTAGGTGCTGAAGAACGTGGACAAAGTGAAGCGATTGCTAAAAACCTGTTCGAAATGGCAGAGCTTAATGTGCCAATTATCTGCACTGTTATTGGTGAAGGTGGTTCCGGTGGTGCGTTGGCTATTGGCGTGGGCGACAGAGTAAATATGCTTCAATTCTCTACTTACTCGGTAATTTCTCCAGAGGGCTGTGCATCTATCTTATGGAAGAGCGCTGAAAAAGCGCCACTTGCCGCTGAGGCTATGGGCGTAAGTGCTCCTCAAATTAAAGAACTAGGACTGATTAACAGTATTGTTGACGAGCCTCTGGGTGGAGCACATCGCGATCACGATAGTATGGCGGCTAATTTGAAGGCGACCATCAAACAACAGCTCAGCCAACTAAAGTCTTTAGACACATCCACGTTAATGGAAGAGCGCTATCAACGTTTGATGTCGTTTGGTTACTGTTAGCCATTTCATCACTTAAAATAGGTAATGTCGGTAAGTGCACCATACTTTTGCATCAATTCACCAAGCGATTGATAACGCACTTACTGATTTGCCATCAACTACTCCGCGTACCCTAGTAGTGGGTTACAGTGGAGGGGTTGACTCTTCTGTCCTACTTGATGCGCTCTGTCGTTATCAAAAAGTTCCTTCAAATAACGATATAGAAATTCATGCTGTGTATGTGAATCACGGCTTGAGTAAGAATGCCGATGAATGGCAGGCCCATTGTGAACGGGTATGCCAGCAGTACGGTATTTTATTTACCGCTATTCCTGTCACCGTTGATACCGGTAACCGCAAAAGCCTGGAAAGCGAAGCGAGAGATGCCCGTTACAAAGCCTTACTTACATACTGTAAAGCGCACCAGGGTTTACTCGTACTGGGGCAACATGGTGAAGACCAGCTAGAAACTTTTCTGCTACAGCTCAAAAGAGGCGCTGGCCCCAAAGGTCTATCCAGTATGGCGCCATTACAATGTAAAGAAGGTGTTTTTACCCTTCGTCCAATGCTCAATATTGCCAAGGCGGATATTCTCGAAGGTGCTCGTTATGCCAAACTATTTTGGGTAGAGGATGAATCTAACCAGAATGATGACTTCGACAGAAACTTTCTTCGAAATCGCGTATTACCTTTACTTACTGAGCGTTGGCCGCAGTTGTCTAAAACCGTAGGACGTAGCGCGTCATTGTGTGCACAGCAAAATACGCTAGTGATAGAAGAGGCCTCGAATAAGTTGACCCAGGCTAGTAAAGGCAAGTATGTGCTGTGCGGTGAGGTGTTAAGCACTTATGCTCGAGCGTGGCAAGCAGAGGTTATTCGTGCGTGGTTTGAGGCGCAAAATCAACTAGCTCCTTCCTCAAAGCAACTTGATGAAATATTAGGCTTTTTGTCACTACGTGACGACGCCACACCTCATATTGATTTTACTTGGGGAAGTATTCGTCGGCACTGTGGTGATCTCTACTGGGTTTTGAATGAATGTCTCAATGCACCAGAGCGTATGTCTATTGCTCCGAATCACCCAGTGCACCTGCCATGGATTAATATGTCGGTTACTATTAAAACGATTACGCCTTGCGAAGATTTAGTTCTAGTAACCAATGTAAATGGTTTAATTGTTAAACCTATTAATGCGTCGGTAAGCAAACCAATCAATCGATGGTTCAAGGCCTGGAAGTTGCCTGTGTGGTTAAGACGCACCGCGCCGGTGTTCTATTGCGGAGAGACTCCAATTGGTACACTAGTGAACGGCCAGTCGATAGTGTTTTCTGATTGTCCTGAAGGGATTGAGCTAGTAGTAGATTCTCAACAGCATGATGAGAGGCAATAGTTTGCCTCTCAAATTGCACAATTAAGCTGCTTGATAGCTGTTTTTGCCGTTTTCTTTAACTTTGTATAATGCGGCATCGGCTCTGTCGAAGATATTGTGAGCGTCCTCACCGTCTCTAAAAATAGCGCCTCCGATACTGCAAGAAACCTGTAGTTTAGTCAGGTAATGTGAGCTGTTAATATTCTTTTGAATACGAGCAGCGGCACTTGCAAGCTGTTGCTGTTGACTGCAATCTAAAATGCAGCAAAATTCATCACCGCCAAATCTAAATGCTTCGTCGCCGTTGCGTAGTGATTGAGTTAACAGCGAAGCAACCGTTACGAGTACTTTATCTCCCTCTCTGTGACCATGGTTGTCGTTGACTGATTTGAAGTTGTCGAGATCAATCATTAACAACGCAAAAGTACCGTGATTACGGGTTGATTGGCTGATAACGCGATCTATCGATTGTTCAAAACCCGATCGGTTTCCTAGCCCAGTTAGTACATCTTTGGTAGCCATTTGGCGCATGCGCATGAGTTCTATCGCATGGGCAACCTGACGGGCAAAAATACAGTGACACTGCTCTAAAATTTGACGCTGGTCTATGGTCAGTGGACGTGTGAAGTAATAGTAAACGTTGCTGCACTCTGTGCCTTGAAGTGAATGATATGACACTTGCAAGGTAATAGGGTGACATGTATGTGGGGAGTTTCCGTAGACCCAGCGAGTATCTAAGTCGGTTAAACTAAGCCCTTCTAGCGGCAAAAAATTTGCCAGTTGTCTATGGTAAACAGCACCGAGGGATTCTAGCTCGATAGTCGACAGAAGTTCCAAAACAAAATTATTGAACGCATTGGCTGATAGCGTAGGAGCAGCCTTTGATGACGGATAATAGTTGTTATCTTCTGTGCTATCGTAGATAGTAGTTGAAAAGTCCACGGACATACCCCTTAAAAAACGCGTTAATTCGCTTTTACATTTAATGCCAAAGCATTGACGCTTTTACTCAGTAAACAGGCTAAATTTGCCGTTTTTGCGTCGTTATGTGGATATTTGCAAAGGTGGTGCCAAACTCTAAAGAAATGGTGAGGCGTGCTGATAACTCCTCGGAAAAACTAAATATTCTATGGCATTGGCGTTGTTCAGGAGCAGTAAGTGTTAGATAGTGGTTTTCTAAACATAATAATTCTCATGATTGTTGCCGTTTTCAGTGTCGCGGTGTTTAAACGTATCCACTTGCCGCCGATACTGGCCTACCTGTTCTCGGGTATATTGGTAGGGCCCCAAATTCTGAGTATTTTCGC
>JALUXV010000186.1 GCA_027013165.1 Alteromonadaceae bacterium | reverse complement strand
ATGCACAGTTACTTGTACATGAGCCGAATAAAGACTACTATTCGGCTCATATATTGAGCCAATTATAGCTATTTATTCAGCTCACGAATAAACAATCAAACATTAAAAAGAAGGATTTGAGAATTACTGTGTACATTTGGGAAGATAAAACCTGGCCATATTTTTCATTAGATGCAAAGGTGATAAAACCCCGGCTAAAGAATGTACTCGCATTACAAAAACAGCTAACAGGTAAGGCAAAAGACTTGCCAACAGGCTTAGACAAGCAGGCAGAAATGGATGCGCTTATCCAGGATGCAATCAAAACATCGCAAATTGAAGGTGAAACGCTTAATGTTAGCTCGGTTAGGTCATCTGTAGCAAAACACCTCGGTTTAGACCAGGCGGGACTAGCCCCCGGTAATCACCAAAGTGAAAACCTGATAGCAATGTTATGCTCTGCTACGGATAACCTGGATCAACCGATAAACCAACAAATATTGTGTGAGTGGCAAGCTGCCTTATTCCCGGAACCCTCAATTACCAGAAATTTGGCCATAGGCAAATTAAGAGGGGAAGCACCAATGCAGGTGACTTCACAGGTGGGAAACCGAGAAATCATCCATTTTGAAGCACCGCCAAAAAAGCGCTTACAACAAGAATTAGATGAATTCATCGATTGGTTTAATTTGGTGCAACCCATGAATTTGGCGCAACCTATGAATAAAAATGTCGAGATGCACGGCATCGTTCGTGCAGCGGTTACCCACCTATGGTTAATTACCATACATCCTTTTGAAGACGGTAATGGGCGAGTAACACGTGCAATAACAGATAGAGCCCTGGCGCAAGACGATAAAACCAGCATACGGTTCTATTCATTAAGTGCAGTCATCGAAAGTAATCGTACCGCCTATTACGAAATACTGGAAAACACGCAAAATTGTAAAACAAAAATGCAACAAGACGGGAGCGCAACCAACATAACCGAGTGGGTAAACTGGTTTCTGGAAATAGTAGCGTTAGCCATGCAATACGGCCTACAACGAATAGAGCGTGTTGTAGATAAAACACGCTTCTGGCAAACGCACAGCCAAACCGTTTTGTCAGCACAACAAATCAAAGTATTAAACCGACTGTTAGATAGCGCTGGTGATGAATTTATAGACGGCATTAGTGCTAAAAAATATCAGGGTATCGCAAACGTCAGTAAAGCAACAGCCACCCGTCATCTAACCGAGCTAGTAACAAAAGCTTGTCTAATTCAATTACCCGGTGGCGGCCGCAGCACGCGCTACGCTATTAATACCGAATTCAAATAAGCGAATAATTTATGTGCATACAAAGCCGAAGCACGTGACCGGGAACAGTTCTCAGCGCAAAGACGGAACGGTTAAGATACCTGTTCCTGAAATGATATGGAACCACGGAACACACGGAATACGCAGAATTTAAAAAAACGAAGTCTTCCGTTTTTTCTGTGTTTTCCGTGGTTGAAAAAAAGCTTTGTAGAGCCTGTGGTGATGAATGGCGGCACAGCAGGATTGTGTTAAGGTCTGCTACTAATCAAACAGGGTATAATGATTTGGTTTTTGAAGAAGAATCAGAAGGGGAGTTGAGTGTAGTTGGTGAGTTTGCGGTGGCGTATGAGTAGAGAAAACAAGGAGAAATAACATGCAAAATGAAGTTATTCAAATGATGACCGAAACATTTGAAGGCCATGCCCAAGAAACGGAAAATGGCGTGGAATACTGGCTGGCACGCGATTTACAGCACTTGCTGGGCTACACCAAGTGGGATAATTTCCTCAATGTTATTTCCAAGGCAAAAACGGCCTGCGAACTGTCTGAGCACAGTATTTCCGACCATTTTGCTGATGTCGGGAAAATGGTCGAATTAGGCTCAGGCAGCCAGCGGGAAATACCGGATACCATGCTCACCCGCTATGCCTGCTACCTGATTGCTCAAAATGGTGACCCCGCCAAGCAGGAAATCGCCTTTGCCCAAACGGAGTAACCGGGGTCAAAACATAGTGTTCGTTAATATTAGAAAAAATTGTGATCTGACCCCGGTTCTGTGCGTTAATATTAGAAAAAATTGTGATCTGACCCCGGTTCTGGGGAAATTGAGCTTTATGGAATCACGGAATAGATAGAGTGAAAAAAATGAAGTCTTCCATGTTTGAAAATAGGTTTTGTGAAGGATATGGTGATGCGTGAATAGAGTTTTATGGAGAAGCTGCATTTTTCAATCGAGTTTGATTTGGTATTTATGCAGTAGGTTGTGTTAAACACGACAGGTTCCTAGTTAAACCATATAACTAGTGATAGTATGCATAAATAATAATAAATAAGGAATCAGGCTTTGGAAGACGAACAACAATTCCTCAATGATCTCGACAAAAAACTGTGGTCATCCGCCGACAAGCTGCGCTCCAACCTCGATGCTGCTGTCTACAAACACGCCGTTCTCGGCCTTATTTTCGTTAAATACGTTAGCGATGCTTTTGACGAACGTCGCCAGCAGATCGAAGCCCAACTGCGCGACCCGGAAGATGACTACGGCGTACTGCGCGACAACTACGACTACGACGAAGAATACGAAGCCACCATCGCCGACGAACTCGAAGTCCGCGACTACTACACCGAAAAAAACGTCTTCTGGGTGCCCGAGCTGGCGCGCTGGAAAACCCTGCAAGACAACGCCAAGCTGCCCATCGGTAGTGAGATCGAAATTAAGAATGGTAAGACGACAAAATACAAAATCACCTCGGTAGGTCGCCTTATCGACG
>JALUXV010000185.1 GCA_027013165.1 Alteromonadaceae bacterium | reverse complement strand
CCATAAGAAGCAGCTTCGCTGCTTTAAAATTTTTAGTCTTCGGCCGCTTATGAAAGCAAGTTACTGGATTACTCGCTGCGCTCGTGATCCAGTCATCGCCAAAGTTGCAAATAGCATCCATAAGAAGCAGCTTCGCTGCTTCTGTATTTTCTCTTCCAGCCTTACAAAAGCAAGCTTTTGACGTCTGAAAAAAGAAAATCCCGATGCTATTTGCATCGGGATACTGCTTGTTGTGGGTCATACTGGATTCGAACCAGTGACTTCTACCCTGTCAAGGTAACACTCTGAACCAACTGAGTTAATGACCCTCCTAACAAAGATATTTATTCTAAAAGGCAAGAACAAGTAATCCGCTGAGATTTGAATGAATAAAATGATAATTTTGACATGAAGAAATTATCATCATTTTGCGCCCCCTACTCCATTACAGCCTTCATTTTATCCTTCCCTTATTGGTGGCGTTACTCTTTTACAGAAAAGATTGGAAGAAGGCGTATCTGATATTTCTCGCGACCATGCTGGTAGATCTAGATCATATTTTTGCAGATCCGCTGTTTGATCCAAACCGTTGTAGTATTGATTTCCATCCGCTACATAACTATTATGCCATGGGAGTCTATTTGCTTTTGCTCTTCTTAAAAAAACCCTTCCACCTTATAGGTTTTGGGCTTTTGATGCATATGCTGGCCGATGCTGTAGATTGCCTGCTGATGTAGACTCCGCAGCAATAGAGAATTACAATTTTAACATTTACGTTAGGAGTTTTTAAGCAGCAGTTGTTCTATTACTGAACCAACTAACTAAACCTATGAGAAAGTCAATCCTGATGGCCGCCTTGTTGCTGGGCGCCACCCCCAATCTTATTTCCCAAACCATACAAATGGAGCTCGCAGCCCCACAACCTTTTCTACAAGGTACAGACACGGGCGACATGGAATTTGCAGACTTAGACGGCGATGGCGACATGGATCTAATAGCAACCGGCTCAGGGAATATGAGCGATGGCTCTACCCATGGCGCGCTAACCACGCTTTACTTCAACGACGGTGCTGGGAATTTTACTGCTGTGAACGACCACGGCATAGAGAATATTCGCGTGAGCAAGATCGCCTTGGCCAACATTGATACCGATGAAGATCTGGACTTGCTCATCTCAGGCTTCACTAGCGGAGGATTCGCACTTACTAAACTCTACACCAACGATGGCAGTGGCAACTTTACTGAAGTGACAGGCTCACCTTTTGAGAGTTTGGAAAACGGATATTTCAATTTTGGAGATATTGACGGCGACAATGACCAAGACATAGTATTCTCTGGTGGGCACAGCGGTATTGAAGATGTAGTAAAGTACATCAATGACGGGAACGGGAACTTTAGCCTCGACACCACCATGGGTGTAACAGGTATAAGCGGTGTACTAGACCTATCGGATTACGACAACGATGAAGACTTAGACTTAATTATTTGCGGACAGGATAGTTCAGGAAATATCGTAACTCGACTTTATAACAATGACGGAAATGGCGATTTCACACTTTTCGCGGATGCCGGCCTTAACGGCGTAGAATTTGGCGATATAGCAGCCGCGGATACCGACGGCGACGAAGATCTAGACCTAGTTATCTGCGGAAGCAGTGCTGCCGGAGATTTTGTAACTGAATTCTATCGCAACAATGGCGACAGTACCTTCACCCAACTTACCGATGTTCCATTTCTAGGATTGGGAGCCAATGGCGAAACCTCCTTCAACGATTTTGACAATGATGGCGACGTGGATGTGTTTGTAATTGGCTCTGCAAATGGCGGTCTACCCAATATATACAGCCACATATACGAAAATCTCGGTGACAACAGTTTTGTGCTATCCGATGAATTTGTTGGGGGCTACTTATCTACCCATGCTGTTGCCGATGTGGATGGAGACAGCTTGTTGGATGTTGTTATTGGTGGCACCACCACAGGTACTCCAGTGAGAGGATCCTTTCTTTATAAGAATGTGAGTGCTGTACTGAACACCAATGAAACCGCGTTAAATGCATCCGTTAGTATTTATCCCAACCCTTCACGTGGTCAATTTAATGTTTCACTAACTGCTATTCCAAACGCACAATTGGCATTATACAACATAGCTGGACAGCTAATCTTTAAGAAAACCCTCATTTTGGATACAAACAAGCTCGACCTGAATCTTTCCAATGGAGTCTACTTGGTCGTTATTAAGAATGACAACCAACAACTCACTCGAAAGTTGGTGATTAGGAACTAAAGACTTCTGAAACCTAACCCCTTCATTAAAGGATTACTGATGCACCTGCTTGTAGTTTGGGTGGCTTGCTGTTTGATTCGATATTTTAAATCCAACCACTACTGGGCTTTGGCAAACAAACTTTTTAGTTTCTGATCGAAAAGTAAAAGAATAAACGCGATAAGGGTAAGGGAATATCCAACAACCAATCTGAACGGCAAAGGGATAATATGCCACAAAATTAGGCAAGCCAGAAGCAAGATAGACACACCAAGTTTACTGGTCTTAAAATAGTTCAAGCTAAGTACAAGCAACCCTAAATTAAACACCTTAGAACTCGGCCCAATGGTTATAAATGGTTTCCAGATTGTGGGCTGGTTTATCAAATGATTTGCAAACTGGTCGCGGAGCTCATCGGTAGGGCAACTCCAAAAGATAAAGTCAAGCACACACATGCCTATCATACATGTTATTCCGACTATTGTAAGTGGAACCCCAATGGTACTAAAAACCGACTTTTTAAAATGTACCACCT
>JALUXV010000184.1 GCA_027013165.1 Alteromonadaceae bacterium | reverse complement strand
GTCCTTGAAAGTGGTAGCAGGTCAACCCTCTCCCGTAGTCGAAAGGATCGATGATATAACGATAGAAACTAAGGAAAAGCATATCATGCAGAAATGAAAGCCTGGGTTCCAGAAAGCTTCAATCAATTTATAGAAAGCGTTCTCAAAGGACTGTGACCTTTCCCCAGAGTTAGAACCAATCGCTGGATGAGATCCTCATAAATTACGCCGCCTTTCCTGCAAACTCAACTGGCGGTATGTAGCCGAGTGAACTGTGAGGTCTGACGTTGTTGTAGTGCTCTCGCCATTGATCAATTTCATAGCGAGCTTCGTCTAAGCTTCTAAACCAATGCTGATTCAAACATTCGTTCCTGAACTTGCCGTTCAGGCTTTCAACAAAGGCGTTCTGTGTAGGCTTGCCTGGCTGGATAAATCCAAGCGAGATGCCGGATTCCTTGCTCCAGAAGAACATAGCTTTGCTGGTGAACTCAGTTCCATTGTCACATATGACCTTCTTGGGCTTTCCTCGTTCCTCGCATAGCTGATCAAGAAATCGGGCTACCTGGCGCCCACTTATCGAAACAGAAACCAGTTGCCCCACCATCTCGCGGGAGTAATCATCGACTACATTCAGTACTCTGAATCTGCGCCCATTACTGAGTTGGTCGGAAACAAAATCCATCGACCATCGCTGATTGGTCTCCAGCGGTACTTCCAGTGGCTGTCTTGGTCGGTGCAGCTTCTTGCGCTTTTTAGTGCGAACCTGAAGCCCTTCCTCCGTGTATATCCTGTAGGTTCGCTTCTTGTTTACAACCAGCCCCTCAGCCTTGAGAAGCCCGTGAAGCAACAAGTAACCATATGCCGATTGTTGAGCTGCCAGCTCCTTCAGCCGCGAACGAAGCTCGCCATCGTTAGCAGGCTTAGCTTGGTATCGATAACCTGTACGGCTGATGCCCGCAAGCTTGCATGCTGTCCGCTCACTAACGTGGTGAGTCGTGATCATGTGCTTGGCAGCCTGCTTGCGACTGGCGGGCTTCACCACTTTTTTGAGAGAACATCCTTCATGGCTTCGTTTTCCAGCAGCTTCTCGGCCAACAATTTCTTTAGCTTGTTGTTCTCGGCTTCCAGCTCTCGAAGTCGCTTGGCTTCATTAACCTCCAGACCGGCATACTTGCTTCGCCAGTTGTAGAAAGTGCCATTTGATATGCCCAGATTACGGCATATGTCCTCAACCTTAGCCCCAGCTTCGTGCTCTTTGATGGCCTTAATAATCTGTTCTTCGGTGTAGCGTTTCTTCATTGTGAGATCTCCATCCCGTTAGGTTAATTGGAAATCTCATCAAGGTCATGGTTTTAATTTCTGGGGAAAGGTCAGACCTCTACATCGTCCAGAACGGACATTCGTATCATCTCATCCGAATGGGTGGTTTATGTGATGGCCGAATAGCTCAAAATAGGTTTTGTAACTGTCCACAAAAGTGGAGACAGATCACGCCGTTTGTAAAGGCGTAATGAGTTCGAACGGATGAGCCAATGAATTCTAAAAAAAGATCTCAGGATGAGATAATTGAAATACGGGTTAGAAACTTTTTCTTTGTGGTAGTTTTTGGTGGTTTTGTTGCATATGGACTTGAAATTCTAGCCCTGAAAATCACTATATTTATAGTGCCCATGTTGGCTGTTTTCACATTTGTAGTGTGGTATTTGTTCCGTATGCTAAATACACCATGCCCAAATTGTGGGAAACCCTTCTTTTCCCTCGTTTCATTCTGGGTATATACAGCTTTGAATCGAAAACGGTGTAGTCATTGCGGATATCAGCTAAAAGGCTCATAAAAAGCCCCTCAAACACCGTTCCGGCCGCAAAAGACGCGGCCTACACCGGACTCGCTACACGTTGCTTCGCGGGGCGTTAAGAGTAAGAGATATGCCAACTATCGGAAAATTAATTGAAGAAAGATTAGCTGGTGACGAGAGCAGAGTTTTGGAGCTGTTCGTAGACGACGAGGTCTTTAACCTGCTCACCGCAGATGGGTGGCATTATTTCGAGCCAAATACATTTGATGGCTTCTATTTCGTAAGGGCTACTTATGGGTATGCCTGCTATAACCAAGATCGTGGAGCTAAAAGTAATACGCAGTCATTCTCCTCAATTCAAGAAGCAGCAAGATATTATTTCCATGAGGCTGGCTACCTTAGCAAGCCTGAGAGTAATACTCATAACAAGGCGCTGTTGTCACCACTATCGTGGCTGGGACGGCTTACGCGTTGCTTCAGCCGCCCCAAAACTTAGCGTTGAATGTCCGCTATTGGCACGTATGAGAAGTTCAAATTTATCTCAATAATGTCCGTTGAACAGTCATTAGCAGTCCAGGCGTATTGCAAATTGTTGATGACCGCACAGGTCATCGTCATGGGCTCCATGATCCCTGCTCTAAAAAATAGGTGGGGACTAAAATCGAGTTGCCGGGGACCAATACTTCAATCTCTACTCAGGAATAAACCTCAATAACCACTGAAAACGCCAAAACCAACTGCGCAATATAGTACATAGGCAACCCCACCAACCGATTAACAATCCCCTGCGCTACAAACCGCTCTCGCGCCACAAATATATCTGAAACCGCAAACAGCACCGCACCAACAATCAAACTCGCCGCCGCCACATGAACCGCCGCAGAAATGGCCGTAACCACCATTACCATAATCACACCAATATAGATCGGCACCACCGCCTTAAAGGGGCCTTCAAGCGATGCCGATAGCCACCGGTAAATTAACCAGCTGGTAATCACCGCGCCTACGATTGAGG
>JALUXV010000183.1 GCA_027013165.1 Alteromonadaceae bacterium | reverse complement strand
CTGTCTAGCGCATCGATGCTTAGGCCGTGGTCGTCGCCAACAAGCAAGCTAAATAGTGCATTGATGTCGTCGCGAGTGGTAGTTTCGTCTAGTGAGATACCTACCGCGCCTTCTAAATCGGCACGTAAGTTCATACCAAGGCTGTAAGCTTTAGCAAGTACTTCTTCTTTGTTACTTACATTAACAGTAAGAGTATCGAAGAAGGTACTGTGCTTGAGGGTTAACCCTTTTTGAGTTAAGCCAGCGGCAAGAATATCGGCAAAGCGGTGAACGCGCTGTGCGATAGTTTTTAGCCCTTCTGGGCCGTGATAAACCGCATAGAATGATGCCATGTTGGCTAACAACACCTGAGCAGTACAAATGTTTGAGTTAGCTTTTTCACGACGAATGTGCTGTTCACGGGTTTGCAGCGCCATGCGCAGTGCTTGACGGCCACGGGTGTCTTTACTTACACCAATAATACGGCCAGGCAGTGAACGCTTGTAGTTGTCGCGCGTAGCAAAGAATGCCGCGTGTGGACCACCGTACCCCATAGGCACACCAAAACGTTGTGCACTACCTAAAGCAACGTCAGCACCTAGCTCGCCCGGTGACTTAAGCATTACCAAGCTCATAAGGTCAGCGGCTACTGCCACAATACCCTTTTTCGCTTGTACCGCAGCAATCACTTCAGAGATATCAGTCACTTCACCTGTAGTTGATGGGTACTGTAATAGTGCACCAAATACATCGTGCTCGGCAGCCGTTGCCGCAGGGCCGGTAACAATACCAAACCCGAACATTTCAGCGCGAGTTTCTACTACGTCGCGTGTTTGCGGATGTACGTCATCTGCAATGAAGAATAAGTTGGCTTTTTTGTTTTTGGATACACGCTTAGCAAGAGCCATAGCTTCTGCCGCAGCCGTACCTTCGTCAAGCAGTGACGCCGACGCGAGCGGTAAACCTGTTAGGTCAATAGTCACTTGCTGGAAGTTAAGAATAGCTTCTAAACGACCTTGGGCAATTTCTGGCTGATAAGGCGTATAAGCTGTGTACCAACCTGGATTTTCTAACACGTTACGCAAAATTACGTTAGGTACGTGAGTATCGTAGTAGCCCATACCAATGAAAGAACGATTAATCTTGTTCTTCGACGCAACAGCTTTTAGCTCTGCTAAGGCTTGTACTTCGGTGGCGCCTTCGCCGGTTTCGATAGGCTTAGGTAGCGCAATGTCAGCAGGTACAGTTTGCGAAATAAGGTCGTCGATAGATGTTGCGCCAATGGCGTCTAACATGCTTTGCATTTCTTGCTCGCCCGGACCAATGTGGCGACGAACAAAGGCATTTTTTTGCTCTAACTGAGTCAAAGAAAAAGAAGAATTAGACATAACGTGTTAAGCACTCACAATGTTTTACTTGGTAAAAAGGGGCGCACAACGTGGCCCCTTTTTTAATTTTTATTCTTACAGCGGCGTGAAGATTTACTCTTCTTCAATGCTGTTTTCGTAGCCTTCAGCGTCAAGTAGACCTTCTACTTCAGACGCGTCGTCTGCTTTGATTTTGAACAGCCAGCCGTCACCGTATGGGTCAGAGTTAACTAGTTCTGGAGAATCTTCTAGATCTTCGTTAATTTCTACTACTTCACCACTGATAGGGGCGTACACGTCAGAAGCCGCTTTTACAGATTCAGCAACACAGATATCGTCACCAGTGCTTACGTTGTCACCTACATCAGGTAGTTCAACAAAAACCATATCGCCTAGTAGGTCTTGAGCGTGCTCAGAGATACCTACAGTGAAAACACCGTCACCTTCTGGGCGAACCCATTCGTGAGTTGCTGCGTAGCGTAAATCAGTTGGAATGTTGCTCATTGTCTTTCCTGTTTTTTATCTTGTTAACTTATAAAACACTTTTTCCGTTGCGAACAAAGGAGGGCTTAACCACTTTTACTGTAACCCACTTTTTGCGCATTTCCACTTCTACTGTCTCACCTACTCCAGCTGGCACTCTCGCCATGGCAATACTGTGCCCAAGTGTGGGTGAGAAAGTACCCGAAGTGATAACGCCTTCGCCGTTATCTGTTTTTACTTTTAGGCCTTGGCGAAGAACGCCTTTGTCGGTCATTACTAGCCCAACTAGTTTGTGAGTACCCGCTTCGCGCTGAGCTTCCAGTGCACTGCGGCCAACAAAATCACGGTCTGCCGGTTCCCAGGTAATAGTCCAGCCCATGTTAGCGGCCAATGGAGAAATAGTTTCGTCCATGTCCTGGCCGTATAAATTCATGCCAGCTTCTAAACGAAGGGTGTCACGAGCACCTAATCCGCACGGTTTAACACCGGCGTCTAATAGACTTTGCCAGAACGTAGCGGCTTGCTCTGCCGGTACCATAATTTCGTACCCAGCTTCACCGGTGTAACCGGTAGTAGCAATAAATAGGTCTTCGGCTTGTACTCCAAAGAAAGGCTTCATACCTGCTACGGCTTCTTTTTGCGCAGCACTGAACAAGGTAGCGGCTTTTTCTTTTGCGTTTGGCCCTTGCACGGCAATCATGGCAAATTCAGGGCGCTCGGTAATGGTTACGTCAAAGCCTTCCGCTTTGCTGCGCAACCAGTTCATGTCTTTTTCACGGGTTGCAGAGTTAACCACCAAACGGTAGTTAGTCTCGTCGAAGTGATACACAATAAGGTCGTCTACTACACCACCTTCTTCGTTCAACATGCCACTGTACAAGGCTTTGCCTTTGTCTTTCAGCTTGGCAACGTCGTTGGCAAGTAAGTACTGAAGATATGCTTTTGCTTGGCTACCGGTCGCATCAACTATGGTCATGTGTGATACATCAAACATACCTGCATCTTGGCGCACCGCGTGGTGTTCTTCGATTTGTGAACCATAATTAATTGGCATGTCCCAGCCAAAGAAATCCACCATTTTCGCACCAGCTTCAAGGTGCTTTGCATGAAGGGCTGTGGTGTTGCTCATTCCACTTACTCACTGTGTATATGAAAAAATCGAGACTGAGTATAGTAAGACGCTTAGCACACAACAAATTGGAATTTCTTATCAATACATTTAAGAATATAATGTATTAAGGTTTCTTCATCAGGAATTCAAATATTCAATGAAACAGCTTTCACTCGATACGTTACGCACTTTTGTGAGTGTTATTGAGCTTGGCGGTTACGCTAAAGCGGGGGATTTTTTAGGGCGTTCTCAGCCTGCTATTAGTCTGCAAATTAAAAAGCTTGAAACCCAGCTCGACAGAAAACTGTTCACCAAAGTAGGCCAACGGCATTTGCCCAGTGCAGATGGCAATTGGCTATACCCCAAAGCCAAAGAAATACTGGCTCTGAATGATTCTATATTTAGAAGCCTGACTCCAGCCCCGTTAAGTGGCCGTTTGCGTTTGGGAATTCCCAATGAGTTTGCCTCTACCTTGCTACCAGGGTTAATTGGCGAGTTTTCGCAGCGCTATCCTGATGTGTCACTGGAAGTAACCTCTGCACTGAGTCGCGATTTGCTCCATGCGTCTCAGCGGGATCATTTTGATTTGATACTTGCCCTTGCCAACCCAGATGAGGATACCGACGGCGAAGTTGTATTGGAAGATGACGTAGTATGGGTTGGCGATGCCAGTAAGCCTCTTGTTGGCGATACTATTCCCCTAGTACTTGCACCCGACGGCTGTATGTATCGCAGTCGAGTCATAGACCAATTAAAACAACAAACTCACGCCTGGAAAATTTCTTATACCAATGCAGATTTAAGTGGTTTGGTGGCCGCCATGCAACAAGGGTTGGGTATAACGGCACTGGCACGTTCAAGTATGCCCAAAAACCTCAAGGTACTTAACAATAAGTTTTTACCAAAGTTGGGCAAGGTGAATATCTGTTTGTTTAACCAAGATACCCAGCACCCAGTGATCAGTAAAACCCTAGCCGAATTCTTTACCATGCGATTAAAAGCAAACACCTAGGTGCAAAAAAGCCCACCGAGGTGGGCTTTGCAAAGCTATCATTTATTGCGTTAGCAAATGTGGTTAGTAACCTAACTTCACACTACGACGTCTGCGCATCATTACCATTGCCACTAGTAACCCAATCAAGGCACCGTTTAATGCACCACCCGATGAAGGCTTCTCGGAACGGCTTGAGTCAAGCGGGTAATAGTCGTTGGCATCTGATACACCATCGCCATCGTCATCGGTATCTGCATTGTTACCAATACCGTCGCCGTCAGTATCAACCGTTTCTGAACTATCTAGCGGGAAGGCATCAGAAGCATCATCAACACCGTCTCCATCATCGTCAGTATCTGCGTTGTTACCAATACCGTCGCCATCTAAGTCTTCTGTTTCTGTAGCGTCAGTTGGGAAAGCATCTAGGTTATCGTTAACCGTATCACCGTCTGTGTCTTCAGAGAGTGGATCCGTACCCAAGGTGTTCACCTCGTCGCCATCTGATAATGTATCGCCATCAGAATCAGGGTCCATTACAAGGGTGTTATAGGTTTCGTATTCTTCCTCATCGGTTAGACCGTCGCTGTCGGTATCAGCATCTGGTGTAAAGAAAATGAGGTTTGTTAGCGCAACTGAGTCTTGAACAGAGCTCGCCACTAAGTTTTTACGATACGCCCAAGTTAATGTGCTTTCTCCTTGAGGAATATCTACCTTAACGCGCTCATTGAAGTCTCCAGAGTACTCCACTAGCAAGGTGCCATCTAACCAAAGTTCGAAGATATCTGCGTCTAGCTCTGTCGAACCCACCACGTCAAAGTACAAACTACCTTGGTTAAATACGTCAATAAGTGAAATAACCGCAACTTTACTGTTAGAAACAGGATCGTTGATAAGTTGCCCTTCGCGTACATGCCAGGATTCTGTTAAGGCTGGTAATGACCACATATCACCGAGTTCTGCGTCAGCAAAGTCTAGATATATGGCACTATGTGCCGCAGGTGTACTGCTATCATCGTCTAGCACAGTGCCGTATTTCGCTTCTATGCTGTTAGTAAAGCCATCCGAGTCAAGGTCAAGTGCTCCGTCAGAGGCATCAAGTGGGTCAAGTGAAAGAGACACTTCCATTCCGTCACCAATCCAGTCACCGTCGGTATCAAACTCAACGGGCGAAGACAGAACAGTATTTAACTCTTCTGCATCTGATAGGCCATCTTCGTCGGTATCTGCAAGAGTTGGGTTGGTTTGGGCGGTAAACTCTTCGAGGTTGGTGAGTCCGTCTTCGTCTGCATCTAATGCACTGTCATCTACATTGATATCAAGACCAAATGTCAGCTCCCAATTGTCGGTCATACCATCGCCGTCAGTGTCTGAAGCCAAACCGCTATAATATACGTTATCAATCCAAACTTTATCTTCGAAAGAGTCTACGCTTCCATCTTTGTAATAAGCGAAGATAATTTCATGCTCACCTTCTGTTAACTCAAAGCTGAGTGGCTGCCAGTCGATATCTCCGGCTTGGCCAAAAATATAGTTTCGATCAATATACAACTCGAAGTAATCAAAACCAAACTCAGTGGAAGTTTTCAAATCAAAAGTAAGTACACCTTCTTCTGATTCAATCTCTAGTTCAACCGCTGCAAATTGACCGTGCGTAATGTCTGCTGACGCAAGACTGAACATACCCTCTGCTGCAACCCCTTCGTACAATTCAAATCCAGCATCACCAAATTCGCTGAGTTCAAAGTCACTGGTATCTCCGTCTTCAAAGTCATAGACCAAAGTTGTGATAACACCTTGAGCAACGAAATCATCAGGGTCGGAAGGGTCAGTCCCATCGATATACTCGCGTAGATTGGAAACACCATCGGCATCTAGGTCGAGTAATGCATCGCTCGCATTGATAGGGTTTAACCCAAAATCATATTCCCAGCCATCGATCATACCGTCATCGTCGGTATCAGTGATTGAAGGATCAGTGCCAAGCATAGTTAGCTCTTCACTATCCGTTAAACCATCGTCGTCAGAATCTAAGTCTTTTGGATCGGTTCCGGTGGACAACTCAGCTCGGTTACTTAGCCCGTCAAGGTCAAAATCTAACAGCGCATCGTCTGGGTTGGTTGGATCAAAACCCAACACCATTTCTGCAATATCAGACATACCATCGGCGTCTTCGTCAATATTGTTCGACTCACACTCTGCCCCAACGGCAAGTAAAGAGGCATACACAGACAGCCAATCATATTCAAGGTCTGACGCTGCTTGAACTAGACCACATGCGCCAGTGTTGAAGGTTTCGTCGTTCAGCCAATATGCTTGGTTTGCCAAAACAAATACGTCAAACGCTTTTTGAGGGTCCCAATCTGGCAGTGTAGACATTAAGTAGTACGCACGGTTGTATACACCACTACTAAAATGCACATCCATTCCAGGGAAATAGTCGTCGGCATGGTCAATTGACACACCATCGAGTGACGGTGTTGCAAAGTAGCGAAGTCCCGCATCTGCTTGTTTGAAGATATCGCCACCGACTAACCAATCAACCTCTCCTTTCCAATAGTATTCAGCGGCTTCACCTGCAATGTCGGAAAAGGCCTCGTTCATACCGCCAGATTGTTCGGAATAAATTAGGTTAGAATTAAACTCGGTAAAACCATGACTCACTTCGTGCACAGACACGTTTACGTCCACAAGTGGGTAAAACAATGAAAAGCCGTCACCGAACAACATGGAATCGCCGGTCCAATAGGCATTTTCATGGTCAACGCCTAAGTGAACCTTCATCGACAACTGGAACGGCAGAGGCGCCGTATCGTACCAGTCGCGATACATATCAAAGGCCAAGTTTCCGAAATAAAAGGCGTCGTTAATAGGTGAATATGCACCATTAATTTCTTTGTACGTATTTTCGGAACAAGGGAAAGTAAACGGGTCACTCCAAAAATCATTGAAGGTATGCTGCAAATCAACCGCTTTTACATTTTCGTTTTCCAGTGAGCAGTTGCCGTCGCCTAGGTCCGTACCATTTAGCGCTGCATAGTCAGTTCCAAATTGGTACCGACCGGTTTTTTCATTCCCTCCAGGCCCCGTCACTTGTGCGTGATTAAGAGCATTCCAATTTCGCAATAGCTGTCCGGTATCGGCGTCAATTATAAACTTGTAACGCACCGGACCACCGCTTTCTAAAAAGCCATAAAGGTCTATTTCATAAGCGCGAACCGCTTTGCCTGTCACTTCGTGAAAATAAACAACGAGTTGCTGAGTTTCGCGCTCAATACGCGCCAGCTTGCCTTGCTTTGCCTCTAATAAAGATTGAGCTTGAGACAGCACTGCACTTGAAGAAAGTGCCGGAGGTGCTGTGGTGTTAATATCTTCTTCAATATTAACAAGCAAACTTCCGCTTAAATTTATCTTGCCCGACTTCCTTAATGAGTGGCTAGCGACCTGCTGCCCCCAAACTGGCATTCCCTGATATTCAAGTTGCATACGAGTATGGGTATTACCTACTTTATCAAGAAAGCTGGTAGACACATTCAGGCTGTAATCTTGGCCCATATCGTATTGAGATTTTATAGCGTCTCTTATTTCTACAACGCTAAGGTTTTGCACGGAAGAAGACGTAACGGCGTCAAATTCGTTGAGTTTTGTGGGTTGTACCAGCGTTGCTGCATGCACACCGGTTGACAGGAGTATACTTCCCAGCACACTGCCCGTAAGCACAGATTTATTGGCCATATTTAATTCCATATTTCTTCGCCAGCAATGTGCTTCAATTTTACCATCACTAGCTATCCATAGACGTGATATTGGCGCAACTAGCTCAGGCCTAGTGCGCCATACAACGCCTGTAAATTTCACTTTAAATTACAGCCTAAAGGTCAAAATAGCACCAAAGTTCAGATAACACAAGAAAGCAAAATTAGCGCTAACTGGTCAACCAGAAAAAGTACCTTGTTTATATTTATCAATTATTTAAAGAAACTTCATGGACTATTATTGGCGTATTCAGCGCTTTCAATTTCTCGGTAATTAAATCACTGAATTTTGCTTGGTCTTCTATATTGTCTGTGTGACCCGGCCAAGCCGCCATGATGTAATACTCAAAATTTGACGACGGTTTAAATTGAACCAAGTGGTCAAACTCACCTTTGGTGACACTTTGAACTTGAGAGAGAGGATAGAATAGTGCCAAACCGAGTTTATCACCGTCACTTAACACGCTTTGCTCGCCCCACGTGGCGATTACTCCCCAGTTGCCATAAGTTTGGTCGATCACCGCCATACCTGAATGTGCCACAAGTCCTGCAACAATACCTTCGGTGGGTTTCGAGGTTGACACACTTATTTGCGTAGACGGATCTCCCGCATTGATAGTATAGCTAGTGGTGATGTCTATACCGTCATCACTGTTCTCTTGTGTACGCCAGTTAGTATAATCAACATCAAATGTGGCAAACTGACTACCATTGTGCTGTAACTCCCACGACGTGGTGTCAACATGTTGAAAATGCATAATTTTGTCGCCAAACACTCTTCCCAATGCACCGACACCTAAAGACTTACCCACTTTTAATGCGTCTCCCCCCCACGAGGCTAATTCGTGATATGAATCATAGCCGTCTTGTCCCGCTTGGGGTAACGCGACTTGAGAGCTGGTTTTTGCAAATACATCAATAGCATTGCGCCAGTCTAAATAGAGTCGGTAGCCAACTTTGTCGTTTTCCCAACCTGGGCCTTCATATCGCAAATAGTAAGAATGGTCGGTAAGTTGTGGTGGCGAAGTAAATTGCTCAACACTTTCAAAAGAGAAGCCATCCGCCTTGTAAACTTGTTCTTCCCACGCTCCGCCGGTGCGCACAGAAAGCTCAGCATGTGCATGGTCTGGCCACTGCATTTGGTCGTTTGAAGGGGAAACCAATGTAAAACTACGCTCTTGTCCTGCGGGTATAGAAATTTGTGCATAGAGTTGATAATTTCCCTCTTCATTTTGCACCCATTCTGACGGCACATCTTTTAGCACCCACCCCTTAAATTTATCGTCTAATGGAATTTCCACACGTTGCATCATCGCACTTCCACCTGAGGGGTTTTTAACCACCACGGTGTTAGTACCGTCGGCAACCTGATTTTGGCAAGCTGACATACCAATGCACAAAAATAACGAGCAACCACTAATTTTTATATTCATTTACTCATTCCTTCACACACAACACCAACACATTTTTTAATTAATATATTGACAAATGCCACCGGTGGCAATTATTTTAAATTTTGTTAACGAATCATTTCATTCTTGTGTTGCGTTTTACGCTTTCTAAAAGCAGCACGAATTAGAGGTTATCAACAATGTCAATTTTTGATTTGAAAGGAAAAACGGCGCTGGTGACGGGTGCCAGCCGTGGGATAGGTCGAGCACTTGCCGTTGCGCTGGCAAAAGCTGGAGCAGATGTTATATGTTCAAGCTCTCGAGATGGTGGTTGTGATGATACGTTAAACGAGATAGCTAAATTAGGATTCACTTCTTCAAGCGTTGCAGCCGACCTTTCTTCAAGCGAATCGGTGACAAAACTAGCGAACACAGTACTTGAACAAAAAGGGCATATCGACATTCTTGTCAATAATGGTGGCACCATTTTTCGCGCCCCAGCCACAGAATATCCCTTAGAAGAGTGGCAAAAGGTAATGCGCGTTAATACTGATTCTGCCTTTCTGCTCAGTCAAATCATTGGAAAGTCAATGATCGAACAAGGTGGCGGTAAAATCATCAATATTGCGTCAATGCTTAGTTACAGTGGTGGTATTACGGTACCTGCATACACCGCAAGTAAGCATGCTATTGCAGGTTTAACCAAAGCCCTAGCCAATGAGTGGGGAGCAAGTAACGTACAAGTTAATGCTATTGCCCCCGGTTATATCCGCACAGACAACACGCAAGCACTTCAAGACGATGCCAATCGGAGCAAGGAAATTTGTGCCCGTATTCCAGCAGGCCGTTGGGGCGAAACTGAGGATTTAGCTGGAGCCGTCGTTTTTCTAGCCAGCGGAGCAAGCAACTACATTAACGGACACACTCTCGCCGTTGATGGTGGTTTTTTAGCAAGATAAATAGAGACTGATCATGACTATAGATATTCGTTATGCCATTGGAAAAAAAGAAGCCAATGGCTATTCAACGCAAGAACTTCGAGATGCCTTCCTAGCTGAATCTTTAATGACTCCCGGTGAAATTGTATGGATATACACCCACTATGAGCGTTTTATGTTAGGCAGCGCAGTACCAACCGCAGAGCCACTTACCCTTAAAACCATTGAAGATCAGTTGAAAATGCCCTATTTCACTGCGCGCAGAGAAGTGGGAGCAATCAACATTGGTGGCGCAGGTTCTATCACCGTAAACGGACAAACCTATGCCGTGGGCAGTGAAGAAGCGTTTTACATTGGCAAAGGAAACGAAGAGGTTGTTTTTGCCTCTGACGACGCCAACAACCCAGCAAAGTTCTACTTAAATTCCGCACCGGCTCATCATGCTTACCCGTGCAAAAAAGTAGGCGCAAGCGATGCCAATGTATTGCACTTGGGCAGTCAAGAAACCTCAAATGAAAGAGATATCAAGCAATTGCTGATTAACACCGTTGTGGAAACATGTCAGTTGCAAATGGGTCTAACACGGCTTAAAAATGGCAGTGTATGGAATACAATGCCTGCTCACCAGCACGACAGACGCAACGAAGTCTATTTCTATTTTGATATGGGAGACGAGCAGCGTGTGTGTCACTTCATGGGTGAACCAAGCGAAACTCGACATATATTTGTGGGCAACGAGGAAGCTGTAATATCACCACCATGGTCTATTCATTGCGGCGTAGGGACCGGGAGCTATGCGTTTATTTGGGGCATGGCCGGTGAAAACTTAGATTATGATGACATGGACAAGTTTCCGCCGTCCGAACTGCGATAAAAAGCAAAGGGTTTACTATGTTGCACCGCTGTCTTCAATTTATTGTACTTGTGCTCCTTACTAACCTTTGGAGCTGTTCCGACACTAACCAAGACCAAGACGTAACGGTATTGCGCCTTGCTCATACCCTTGATACGCAACACTCTGTGCACAAGGCCATGATGTTTCTGGGTGAACGCCTAGAGCATTATTCCGATGGAGCGATGAGCGTTACCATATATCCGGGTGGTCAATTGGGTAGTGAGCGCGAGCTCATTGAACTACTTCAAATTGGCTCACTTGCCATGACAAAAGTGTCGGCAAGCCCACTAGAGGGCTTTTCACCGAGTATGAAAATATTCAGTATTCCTTACATTTTCCGTGACAACGAGCACTATTGGCGCGTACTCAACAGTGACTTAGGAAAAGAAGTTTTGAGCGGCGTTGAATCATACCGCTTAAAAGGGCTGGGATATTATGACGCGGGCAGCAGAAGTTTTTACACCAATGACAAACCCATCTTAACCCCCGCAGACTTACAAGGGTTAAAAATACGGGTACTGAATAGCCCCACAGCGGTTGCCACGGTAAGAGCACTAGGAGGGGCTGCCACCCCCATCTCTTGGGGGGAGCTTTATACTGCATTGCAACAGGGTGTTGTAGACGGTGCAGAGAACAACCCACCAAGCTATTACTTGTCACGCCACTATGAAATTTCCCGCTATTACAGTTTGGACGAACATACCAGTGTTCCCGACGTAATGCTGTGTTCATTACCTGTTTGGAATAGCCTGTCGGCGGAACAACAGCAGTGGCTTCAGCAAGCAATGGATGATTCTGTCGCTTATCAACGAACATTATGGGAAGAATCTACTGAAGCCTCTTTAAAAGAAGTTATCGCACAGGGGGTTAGCGTTTATTACCCAGATAAAGCGCCCTTTTTAGAGGCGGTAAAGCCATTCCATCAAAGTTTTGCTGATACGCCAATTGGCGATCTAATTAATCAAATAGAAGCTATGTAGTATGAAAACTCTGGTTACTCTTCTCGACAAATTCCTTGCCGGCGCGCTAATAACTGCGATGGCGGCCATTCTACTTACCGTAATATGGCAAGTTATCTCTAGGTACCTACTTGCTGATCCCGCTTCGGTGACCGAAGAGCTGTCACGCTTTCTACTGATTTGGATTGGTATTTTGGGCGCGGCCTATGCCTACAAAGAAAAAGCTCACTTAGGATTTAACTTAATTGTTAACCGTCAAAAGCGTGCTGTTAGGCGAGTGCTACTTACTTTTGTAGAACTAAGTGTCATTATTTTTTGTGCTGCCGTTATGAGTTATGGCGGTGTTGAACTAGTTTCAATAACCCTCGAATTAGAGCAAATATCGGCCGCATTAGGTATAAAAATGGGGTTTGTCTACGTGGTATTACCGATTTCAGGCGGACTTATCATCCTTTACGCCATTATTAACATCATCAATCTTTGGCACAACGAACAAGAGGTAACTGAATAATGGAAATCACCGGTCTTATTCTTGTTGGTTGTTTTTTCTTACTATTATTACTTAATGTACCGATTTCTATCAGTATAGGTTTAGCTACTCTCATTGCTATGGTGATGAGTATAGACTTTACCCCCGCCACAGTAACAATTGCACAGCGAATGGCTGGTGGATTAAATAGCTTCGCTTTATTGGCCATACCCTTCTTTGTGTTATCTGGGCTCATCATGGGCAGAGGCGGTATTGCTAAACGGCTTATTGAATGTGCCATGGCACTTATTGGCGCATTGCCTGGCGGATTAGCTTTGGTAAACGTAGTGTCTTGTATGTTGTTTGGCGCTATTTCAGGATCAGCCGTTGCTGCCACGTCAGCTATTGGCAGTTTTATGCTACCCGAAATGAAAAAAGCAGGGTATGACGTTAACTTTAGTGCGGCAGTAACCGCAGCAGCGTCAACCACTGGCATGCTGATTCCACCAAGTAATATATTAATTGTTTATGCTATCGCTAGTGGCGGCGTGTCTATTGCTGCGCTATTCATGGCCGGTTACATTCCGGGTATTATGGTTGGATTAGCGCTTATGATAGTGTGCTTTATCTACGCTAAAATGAAAGGCTACCCATTAGCGGCAAGGCTTCCACTGAATATTGTAGTAGAAAAGGTACTTGCAGCCCTTCCCTCGTTGTTCCTAATAGTTTTGGTTATTGGCGGTATTGTCGGAGGCATATTTACAGCGTCAGAGGCTGGTGCCATTGCGGTAGTATACGCGTTGTTACTCTCTGTATTTGTTTATAAAGAAGTTGACTATAAAGTACTGCCGGATATTTTTTTAAAAGCCGCAGAAACTACAGCCATAGTCATGTTACTTATTGCGGCTTCTACGGCAATGTCGTGGTTATTATCTTATGAGAATATTCCACAAACATTAAGCAAAGCACTGCTTACACTTAGTGATAACCCGATCCTAATTTTGCTCATGATTAACCTGCTTCTTATCGTTGTAGGTGCTTTCTTGGACATGACACCAGCGGTACTTATATTCACCCCTATCTTTTTGCCTGTTGCAATGGAACTGGGCATGTCGCCACTTCAGTTTGGCATAATGATAGTGCTTAACTTGTCCATTGGCCTGTGTTCACCGCCAGTTGGAGCAGTATTGTTTATTACCTGTGCCATCGCTAAAACTAAGTTAGAACACATCATAAAACCGTTGCTACCGCTGTACGCGGCCATGTTTGTGGTGTTGATGTTAGTTACGTATTTTGCGTGGTTTAGCGAAGCATTACCTGCTGCGCTTGGGTTTTGATCAATTTCTTATGCGTCAGTGTCTTAAGTCATTAACAATATGTGTTATTATCACAAGGTTGTAACACTGAACGAAAATGAGCCGAAATGAATAAACGCCCCACTATTAATGATGTTGCACGGTTAGCCGGCGTCTCTAAACGTACGGTTTCCCGTGTAATTAATGGCGCGTCTAACGTGGGTAAGGCTACTCGCGAAAAAATCGAAGCGGTTATTGCTGAAACAGGATTTTCACCAGATAAACAAGCTCGCGGGCTTGCCGCCAGTCGCTCATATTTAATCGGTCTGATTTACGATAACCCTGACGCACTGTACATCGATCAAGTCCAACGCGGGGTATTAAACATTTGCTCAGACAAAGGTTATGAATTGGTTGTTCACCCTTGTCGGTATACCCAAGAAGGCTTTATTGAGAACTGCGTTAACTTTGTTCGCCGTTCAAATATTGATGGCGTTATCATTCTTCCCCCTGTTTCAGAGTCAAAAGCACTTTCGGAAACGCTAAAACAGAATGACATAAGCTACGTTAGAATTGCATCTGTGGATCTTGATGATCACAGTAACATAGTAGTATCTGACGACAGAGCTGCCCTTAGTGATTTAGCTAGATACATGGTGTCACTAGGTCACAAAGACATTGGCGTGATCACAGGCCCCTCTCAGTACTACTCTTCGCAAGAGCGTTTAGAAGGTTTTCTTGAAACCCTAAACGAACTTCATGTGGACGTGCCAAGTCATCGAATTGTTCAAGGTAAAAACACCTATGAGAGTGGTATCGAGTGTGCAAGAAACCTTCTGATCCAATCTCCGCGAGTCAAAGCAATTTTCGCAAACAACGATGAAATGGCTGCTGGTATCCTCAAGGTAGCTCATGAAATGGGTATAAAAGTACCCGATGAACTTTCAGTTGCTGGCTTCGACGACAACTTACTTGCGGCAAGAGTCATTCCTGCGTTAACTACGGTTCAGCGCCCTGTTCAAGATATGGCAGCAATCGCAGCTCGCAAGATAATTGCTCACATCGAAGGATACGAAGTTAGCGAAAGCGAAACCTACTTGGTTAAACCACACCTCATCATTAGAGAGTCGATTAAAAAAATCTAGAATTGAGTGATTAACCTTGATCGGAAACCGATTTAGACTTATTATGCCACCGGTGGCATAAATAAAAGAATTTTGATACAAATTTTAAACATTGTTGAAACACGAACGTATTTACGTTCCTGATTAAGTAAAGAGATTGAAGATGAGTACAGGTACATTACTAATTACAGTACATGGTAATGATAACGTGGCAGTAGCTATCACGGCACTAGAGCCTGGTACATATATCGATAGTCACGACTTAACCGTTACTCAAGCGATTCCCGCAGGCCATAAAGTGGCAATAAAAGACATCGAAATTGGACAGCCAATCGTAAAATATGGCTTCGAAATTGGCTCTGCGCAGGAAAAAATTGCTACCGGTGGACACGTACACAGCCACAATGCAAAAACCCAGTTAGATGGTAGTGAAACATACAAGTATTCCCCTGTAGCTAAACAACATGATGCGCCTAACACAAAAGTACCAACCTTTATGGGCTATCGCAGAGAAAATGGCAAAGTGGGGATCCGAAACGAAGTTTGGATCATCAACACCGTTGGTTGTGTAAACCGCACTGCGGACCGCATTGCTTCTGAATGCCAAAGACGATTTGCCGATGAGTGTGATGGATTTCGAGCCTTTACCCA
>JALUXV010000182.1 GCA_027013165.1 Alteromonadaceae bacterium | reverse complement strand
CGTATCCCCAGAGCCAGCGCCGCCAGTACTTGAAACAAAATCAAAACCGAAAAATATTCCAACAGTGCCCACAGCACTTGCTGATGCTCCTCCTGTTAAACGTCAAGTAAATCTAGATACATTGACAGTTGCGAAAGAGAGCACAAAAGTCGATGAGCCAACGCTACCTAAAAAAGAAAGTACGGAAGTCAGCGAAGCGGAAATTACACCCGATGAAGTTGTTGAAGAACACAACATAACGCCGCCACCACCGACGAATACGGCATTGCAAGATAGCTTAGAGTTTGAATTTCAAGCGCTGTTCTTTGAAGTGGCTGGCTTGACACTTGCAGTTCCTCTCACTACCTTGGGTGGAATACATCAAATTGACAAAGTTGGCCCTTTATTTGGCAAACCACCTTGGTTTATGGGTGTAATGCTTCACAGAGAGGCTAAACTTAATGTTGTTGACACCGCATGTTGGGTAATGCCAGAAAAATATGATGAAAATCTCGCGGAATCGTTAAACTACCGATATCTTATAATGTTAGGTGATAGTTTTTGGGGATTAGCTAGCGAAAAGCTAGTAAATACCGTGAATTTAACCAAAGATGACGTTAAATGGCGAGAGTCTACAGGTAAGCGTCCCTGGTTAGCTGGGATGGTAAAAGAAAAAATGTGTGCGTTAATTGACGTTAATGAATTAATATCTATGCTTAACAAAGGTTTAGGCAGTAATGACCAGACGCCATAGTATTGGGAGCCAGTTTTATGAGCGACGAAAGAACAAATAGCAACGCTAGCGACAACAATGATGAAGTACTCCAGTGGGTAACTTACCGTTTAGGTGAGGAAACTTACGGTATCAACGTGATGCAAGTGCAGGAAGTACTGCGCTACACTGAGATTGCTCCAGTGCCCGGTGCACCTGATTACGTCTTGGGTATCATTAACCTACGTGGAAACGTGGTTACTGTTATCGATACTCGAGCCCGCTTTGGCCTTCCTCCCACAGAAATCACTGATAATACCCGTATTGTTATTATCGAGTCTGATGAGCAGGTAGTGGGAATTTTGGTCGACAGTGTTGCTGAAGTCGTTTACTTACGCTCTTCTGAAATTGACAGTGCTCCAAATGTTGGTACAGAAGAAAGCGCTAAATTCATCCAAGGTGTTAGCAATCGCGATGGCGAGCTACTTATTTTGGTTGACCTCAATAAACTGCTCAGTGACGAAGAGTGGGATGAGTTAAGCAATATCTAGTATTGTTTGTGGGGCAAGTGTTATCCATACTTGCCCTGATGTGTTGCTTTTCGAATCTACTCTACAACAAAAGTAGTTATATATGGACATTCAGTTACTTCTGCCTTGGGCATCGGTACTCGTTCCCCTTGTGTTAATCGCAGTGTTGGGGTTATTGGTATCTAGGTTGTCAAACCAAGTAACACTGCTCAAACAGCAAGTGGCTGAGCTTGATGCTGCATCTGCCGAACATACCTCTGTGACAAATGCAAAAGTGACTGATTTTGGTCACCAACAATCGGAATCTCAAGCGCGAAGCTTAGTTGTTACCCGTCACCTACAGACACTACAGTCTGAGATCGAAGCGCTGGAAAGTCAGGTAAGAGAGCTCAAATTACAGGATCCATCCGTAAGACCCTATCAAAGAGCCGCTGAACTGGTAAAACAAGGCGCAACCCTATCAGAAGTCATGGAGGCCTGTGACATCCCACAAGCAGAAGCTGAGATGCTGATGATGGTACATCAAAAACTTGATTAAAAGATGTTTAGACGTCTAGACGTAAAGATGTTGACATATTCTCGCGAATAGCCAAAATAGGGGGCACAGTCTTTTTATTTGTTGGAGCGAGTGATGCCTATCCGAATTCCTGAACAACTGCCTGCCCAGGATGTGTTGCTGGGAGAAAACATTTTTACTATGGATAGTGACCGAGCGGCGAATCAAGATATTCGTCCCTTAGAGGTCGGTATTCTTAATCTCATGCCCAATAAAATAGAAACTGAAATTCAGTTGCTACGTTTGCTTTCCAATACCCCGCTTCAAATTAATGTTGATTTGATTCGTATTGACAATCAAGCGCCTAAAAATACGCCTCAATCTCATATGGACGCTTTTTATCACTCGTTCTCTGATATTGCGCAGAAGCGATACGATGGCCTCATTGTTACTGGAGCTCCGCTAGCTATGCTCCAATACGAAGATGTGAAGTATTGGGATACCATGACCACTATTATGGAATGGGCAAAGCGACACGTACAGTCGACCTTGTATCTGTGTTGGGGTGCTCATGCGGCGATGTACCACTTTTACGGTGTGACGAGGCAACTCAGAGAGACTAAGTTCTCTGGGGTTTATGAACACACGGTGAAAGCGCCCAGAAATGAATTGATGCGTGGGTTTGACCCTGTGTTCTGGGCACCGCATTCCAGATATGGACACATAGACGAAGCAATCTATGATGGTGTAGAAGGGCTAAATGTACTTGCAGCGTCAAAAGAGGTTGGTGCATACATTGTTGCATCAGAAGACAAGCGTATGGTATTTGTGACGGGTCATCCTGAATACGACCCAGACACGCTTAAAGATGAATTTAACCGCGACATTGCAGCAGGCCAAACACCAGACGTACCGGTTAACTATTTTCCAAGTAATGATCCATCACTTCCTCCCATGGTACGATGGCGTTCACACGGCAGCCTATTCTTTACCAATTGGCTGAACTACTACGTGTACCAAACAACACCTTACGATTTAAATCAATTAGCTGGTAGCCCGGCGTTGAAGAGGTAGCAAGTGACGAAACTCTCAGTAAAC
>JALUXV010000181.1 GCA_027013165.1 Alteromonadaceae bacterium | reverse complement strand
CTTTTGTACTGCTTTGTAACAACGCACCAGAAAGCTTAGCAACCATGCCTACAGAAAGCTTCAGTCGTTATGTTGTTAGTGTAAATCCAAGTAACTTCCCCCTAGAAACCAACTGGCTTTTCGTCGTGTGGCTGTTTGGCGTGGTAACCATAATCGCATTGGTATTGCCCAAATACGCCCAACTTTACCGTTCTCTAGGGCGTGCAAACATAGTGTCGAGCAAAGTATGCCACACGTCTGAACTGGTAACTTCACCCGTGGTAATCGGTTTATTTTCTCCCAAAATATTGATCCCTGAAAATTTCAAACATCTGTTTTGTGAAAAGCAACAAAAGATGGTTATCGAGCATGAAGGAATTCACATACGCCACGGCGATCATGTGTGGAATGCATTCGCCTTGTTCCTAATGATTCTTTTTTGGTTCAACCCTTTAATGTGGATAGCCGCTCGTTGTTTTAGAGTCAGTCAAGAGCGTGCGTGCGACAGTCAGGCGTTAAAAAACAAATCCAAAGCGCACAAAATACTCTATGTTAAAGCCTTACTACAATGTGCTGAACAAAGGGGGTGGGAGCAGTCTCTGTTTGCCTCTTTAGGCGATAAAAATACCCTATTAGCAAGAATAAACTTTATCAAACAGCCCAGAAGGGTTAATCGCTATGTGGGTGCGATATTGGTATTTTTTGCACTGACGCTATCTATTAATACGTTATTTGCCACCACTACAAAGGCACAGAACGCGAGTGTAATGATTAACGACATTGCACCATCGAAACGGGTTGAACCTTTGTACCCCACTGCCGCCGCTGAAAATGGACAAGAAGGCTCTGTGATCCTCAAGTTTGATATTACCGCCAGTGGCACCACCGACAATATTGAAATTGTTCAATCGTTTCCCGCAGGGGTATTTGACCAAAGTGCCATAAACGCATTAAAACAATGGGAATACAAATCTCATATCGAGAATGGATATCGTCAGCGTATATCTGGTGCGTTCGTTCAGCTGGATTACAGGCTCTATCCAAGAGATATAAAAAAGTAATGCTATTGCATTGGTTTATTGAGTTATTGGCTGCATGACCATTTGCGCTACTTCTTGCGCAATCGACAAACAAGACGTTAAACCGGGCGATTCTATTCCCAGTAAATTGAAAAGCCCGGGTCGTCCGAAACTTGCGCCATTTTGAATCACAAAATCTTCAGCTGGTTGCCCTTCCCTTATTAGCTTAGGCCGAATGCCAGCATAATCAGGTTGTAGCTCTCGCGCTTCAACCCCAGGCCAATAGGCTGCAACACGGTGTTTGAAGGCGGTTACCTTACTGGCGTCTACCTGATAATCTATTCTATCGATCCACTCTACATCGGGGCCAAACCGTCCGCGACCTTGTAAATCCAGCGTATAGTGAACCCCCAAACCACCAGCTTCAGGCAATGGGTAGACTAGCCTTGAAAAAGGAGCTTTCCCTGAAAGGGTAAAATAGCTACCTTTTGCAAACGCCGCTTGTGGCAAATGATTCGAATCTGTTGATAGTGCCCTAGCAAGGCTAACGGCTGAAAGCCCTGTGGCATTGACTACACGATCACATCGAATTCCACTTTGCTCTTGGTCATTTAACTGTAAATGCCACTCGCCGCCTATTAGTTCCCCGCTTTGAACTGAAGAATTGCATACCACCATGCTGCCAAAACGCTCAATATCAGCGTGAAGTTGAGTAAGTAAACCATGTGAATCAATAATTCCCGTAGAGGGTGACATTATGGCTGAATGCACCTCTAATTCTGGCTCTAGCTGCATCACATCAGTTCTAGACAGAAGTCTTAAATCGTTAACGCCATTAGCCAAACCTTTTTGATAAACCTGCGAAAGTACCTCTTGCTGCTCAGCATTCGCGGCAACAATGAGCTTGCCACAGCGACGATGATCTATATGATTTGACTGACAATAGTCGTAAAGAAGCTGTTTGCCTCGAACACAATGAAAGGCTTTTGACGAATGTTGCGGGTAATAAATGCCCGCATGTATCACCTCGCTGTTGCGGGAGCTAATTCCCGAGCCAATGGTAGACGCCGCCTCTAGTACAACAACCTCTCGTTCAGCCATTGCCAGCTCGCGAGCAATGGCAAGGCCAATGACTCCTGCGCCTATCACTACATGATCGATTTTTTCAGACATTGGTGTTCTTACACTTAATTGTGTTTTTCCGCAGTTGTCGATTTCAGGCTTGCGAAAAACTCATAGAGCTCAAGGTTATTAAAGACTCGCTTTTTTTCGTATAAAAGACTTCACGTCATCAATACCATCACCAATTGATCCCGCCGGTATAATCAACGCCATAATATTATCGAAGAATACATACAATGAGCCATTGTGCTCTTCAACAGCATCTATGATTTTCCAATGATAAAAAGAATGGCCATAGCCATGATCGCTAGTTTCGTAAATACCATCTTCTTTAAGCTCGAGGGTTTTGTCACCAAGCACAACTCCATCCTCTCGGGGCACAAGCAATTTCAAAACCTTATTTTGATTGTGTATGAAAGCCACGATTAAAAGGATAAAGGGCGCAGCGGTTATTACCGCAGTTGTTAAATCAAGATTGCTAAAATCAGATGAAGACAACTGGAACACTAACATGAATAAAACCCCAATGATTAACCAAAGTACTAAGTTTTTAAGAAAGAGGAGTTTTTCAGAAGGCTTGCTCTTTTGTATGCGTATCACTGCATATCTATTGAAGTCTAAGAAATCTTGCTTTGTTAGTTTAACGGCTATTTTCATATGAAGTTGTACCTATTCTTTTAATGTGCACGGATTCTG
>JALUXV010000180.1 GCA_027013165.1 Alteromonadaceae bacterium | reverse complement strand
CCCTCCCCCAAAAGCACTGGCAGAGAATATTTCAACCTAGCATGGTTAGCTAGCAAGGCTGAATCATCTCTTGAGAGCTATAAGCCTGAAGACGTGCAAGCTACCCTACTCGCACTCACTGCAAAATGTGTATGCAACGCAATAGTACAACACAAGCTGCAACCAAATACTGATGTTATTCTGTGTGGTGGCGGGGTGTTTAATTCTGTATTGATTAATGCCATTAAAGAGCAGCTACCGAACTTCAATGTATTAAGCAGCCAAGTGTTGGGACAACATCCTCAACATATTGAAGGTGCGGCATTTGCGTGGTTAGCTTACGCTTACGACAATAACATCCACGGTAATGTACCCGCAGTCACAGGAGCAAGCCGCTCCTGTGTATTAGGCACTAAAACCTTGGCAACTTAGTTGACAACTTCAGGGCGAAACGAGAGTTGAGCGAGTTTTTCTAGACAAGACATCCAACCGTATTGGTGTTGATCTCGCTCTTGCTCATTCATAAAACCCGAGTGAACAAGAGTTACCTCTACCGCTTCTTCGTTCACTTCTTTAAAAGTAACGTCCACGTGGGTCATTATCGATTCTTCGTGGTTGTCTTCCCACGCCCAGCTAAACTCCAGTTTTTCATCTTCAACGATGGAAACATACTCTCCTGTTAGCGACATTTCGCCCCCAGTAGGTTCAAGCATTTTAATCCGATAGCGACCACCCTCAGCAAAATTGTTTGCGACTTGCGATACCATGCAATCGCCCGGTGCCATCCATTCAAAGAGTAATTCAGGGTCGTGAAACGCGGCATAAGCAATAGACGTAGGCATGTTTAAAACGAAGTTAAGTGTGAACTGATGCATGGTAAAACCTCAAAAGTATGTGGCCGAATAACGCCATTATTGGAAGTTATCGGCCACGTCAGTGGTTTACTTAAATCAGATCTTACTTCGTGTTTGTCTGTATATTAACCCTACCCAAGCTTAATCATTGTTGCCGAGTAGCTTTGACAAACTGGGCGTGCTTGAGAGGTGCTGAGCACAGACCTTTTCCGCAAGGCTAGCGTAAAGTTTATCGAGTTCATCACTGTCCATAAATGCACTGCAAAATCCCGGTTCATGAGGCTCGATAATCGCTTTTGCTGCCAGCACAAATTGAGCGATTAAGGTTTTTACATCGTCGGTGCCCATAGCAATACGCATAGTGGTTAGTGTGATCCCCGCCTTTTCTTGCTCTTCTGTACTCAACTCGGAATGTGACGTTAGTGCAGGACAAAGAATAATGGTGTTATTTTGCCCAATACTTACTTGATGACTAAACGCTGGCTCAAGGGCATCAAAAAATCGAGTAAATACGTCTCGAGAAAGGTTTGCAGGGGCCATATCTACCGTAAACAAATTACATGGCCAACCATGGGTGTGTTGCTTTTCTCGAAGGGCGGCATTGCTATGCTGGGGCAATGCATGACAATTCACTCGAACCTTAGGATGAGACGCCAAAAACGCAGTAAATACTTGCGTGTTTATTACCTTATTCATCATGCGTTGTGACAGAGTTTTCATTCCATTAAGCACATCGAAGGCTTTCTCTGAATCAAGGAAAGCGCCTTTGATGTAGTACACATCCCAAAACAAAGTACGAGACCAATCTACACCATTAACGCTACTGCCCTTGGGTTGGAACATACGGTGCATTTCTCCAATCACCACACCCGCTGTGGTTGCTCCGCTACCACATATGTCTTTAGTGTAGCTATGAACAACATAGTCTGGGCGACAAGCTTTATCGGTATGTTGCAAAGGTGTGTGAAGCACGGGAGTGGCTAAGGTAGAGTCCAGCATCACTAAGGCACCTTCATTGTGAGCTAGCTCGCAAATTCCCGGTACGTCTAATACAAAACCATGGGGGTTACAGGGCGATTCAAGGTAAACATGCAGATTAGCGCCACCGTTCAATCTGTCAGCGTATTTTTGTTTAGTCTGGGCAAGGAAGACGTCAAATTCGGTAGCCTCGTACCCATCGAACCACGCAATTTGAATATCCATTCGATGAGACTGGGCAAAGTAATCATGCAGTAGCTGATACACGCCACCGTAAACATTTCGAGAAACTATAAGAATATCGCCATGGTGCAAAACATTTGATAGCAAAGCATCTATTGCGGCCATACCAGAATTGAAATTCCACGCCATGTAATCGGCTGCATATGGGCCAGCTTCCATATCTACAATGGCATTTGCCAGTGAAATATTAGTGGGGTTTAACAAGCGGGAATAAATCTGATGAGTAAATTCTTTACCTTGAAAGGCGTCATCTACCCATTCGGTACAGGCATAAACATACGTCGCGGTGCGCACAATAACAGGCGTAGCCGAAAATAGCGCTGTCACATTGTCAAACAAGGGATAATGGGCTTGCTTACCATTCCCCCCTGACAAACTCTGATAGGTTGCTCTAAAGGGGTTTTGTAACGTATCGAGTATTTTTGCTATTTGGAAAGAAAGAAACTTCTTAGCGTTGAAATAAGCTAACTTGTCTTCTTTACTCAGAGATTTCAGTGTGCTGCTGGTGATATCCCAAAGTTGCATCATATCTGTCTGTGCGTGATACAAGTGATTCGCAGTATTGGCTAGCACTGCGCCGTAGTCAGAGTCTTGGTTAATACCAAAATGGCTCAGCTGCTCTGCGACAAGTTCATCGATACACTCTGCATTCGAGGTGTTTCGTCGTGGTGAAAGACGTTTAGCATGTTCTATCGCAATATTATTGTGTAGGGTATTAGGCATGGAATACTTCTCCTCTTTTGTTACAAAAATGTAAATTCAATTCGGAGATTTTTGA
>JALUXV010000179.1 GCA_027013165.1 Alteromonadaceae bacterium | reverse complement strand
CAACGAGGTTTCTGCTCCCAAGGTGGCACTGGAGTAAAGATAAAAAGCAACGCCAACAGCAACTACAGATTGCCAAAAGTATTTCCAGCGAGCGATGAGTCCCTTGGCATCTTTGCGTATCACTTTCCGATAATCATCCACAAAGCCAATAATGCCATAGCTAATCACCACTGCCAGGGTAACAAGTACATAGCGATTGGTTAAATCAGCCCATAAGACAACGCTCACAACAATAGCAGCGAGTATTAATAGTCCCCCCATGGTGGGTGTACCTGATTTCGACAAATGACTTTCTGGACCATCATCTCTCACCGTTTGCCCAATCTGCATGGTCTGTAAAAAACGGATCATTTTAGGGCCAATCAAAATAGCAATCAGCAACGCAGTAAGCGTACTAAGAATAGCTCGCAGCGTTAGGTAAGAAAAAACGTTAAACCCAGCATCTATCTGAGTAAGCCAGTCGGCTAGCCAAATTAACATGCAATACGCTCCCGACGGCGATCAAGCTTTCCCAGCGGTGAGGCCTCGATTGCCTCTACCACCTGTTCCATTTTGGAACTGCGTGAACCTTTAACTAAAATTGAAAGATCTCTTTGCTCATGGAGCAATGTGTTTTCCATCGCTTGGATCAAACTATCAAGGTCGCTGAAATGCCCACCATTTACGCCAAACGCTTCACTTGCTGACTGACTAAGCACACCTTTGGTAAATAGGTAGTCGATGCCTTTTTCTTTAGCGTATTCACCCACTTGCTCGTGATAGAAGCGAGACTTATCGCCCAGCTCTTTCATATCGCCAAGTACTAGCACACGTGTACCCGAGAAATTACTTAGTGTATCTATAGCCGCATTAACAGATGCCACATTGGCGTTATAAGTATCGTCTAGCAGACGCACTTGGTCTGTTAAAGCCTTCACGTTAAGACGACCTTTAACTTGTTGCATCGACAGTAGTCCATCGCGCACGTTTTCAAGCGTTGCGCCCAACTGAATGGTAAGTGCTGCAGCTAATAACGCATTACCCACATTATGTGAGCCCGGAATCGTTAGCTGAATATTAACTTCGCCTTCAGGTGTAAACATTTGGAACGCCGCACAACCGTCTAAGCCTACAATAATGTCTTGTGCGTAAAACTCGGCTTCATTCTTTTGGTCTGGTGCAAAGCGTAGTACTTTTGTTCGTTTTAATTTTCCAAGCCAAAACTCTGCAAACTGGCTATCTGCATTAACAATGGCGATACCATCCTCACCAAGCCCCTTGAATATTTCACTTTTCGCTCTAGCTACACCCAATAGGCTACCAAAACCTTCCAAATGAGAAGCGGCAGCATTAACTATGGTTGCCACATCTGGCCTTACAAGATTAGTGGTATAAGCAATTTCTCCAAGGTGATTCGCACCCAGTTCCATCACAGCGTATTCATGGTGCTTCTCTAAACGTAACAAGGTTAGTGGAACACCTATGTCATTGTTAAAATTACCATTGGTGGCTAAAACACTGCCGCGGCGCGAGAGTATAGCAGCACACATTTCTTTTACTGTGGTTTTTCCACTGCTACCGGTAATCGCAAGGGTTTTCGGTGCTACCAATGCTTTTACCGCAGCGCCTAATTTTCCTAGCGCTATCTTGGTATCTTCAACTTTGATCTGTGGCAGTATTGAGTCTATCTTGTCGCTTGCGATGATCGCACTTGCCCCTGCCTTTTCAGCACTTGCCACAAAATCGTGACCATTAAAATTTGGACCTTTTAATGCAAGATACACGGCACCTTGAGTAATGGTTCGTGTGTCTGTACTTATCGCGTCAACCGTAAGGTCTTCACCAACAAGTTCGCCGTCAATTTGACTGGCAATCCACGACAGCGTTGTTGTTATCATTTGCTGTACTCCTCTTGCAGCGTAGCTACAAACTTACGTTCGTTATAATTTTTTCTCTGATTACCTATAATTTGATAATCTTCATGACCCTTTCCCGCCACTACGATTAAATCGCTTTCGTCGGCGCGTGCTAGGCAATAGCGAATGGCCTGCTTGCGATCTGCTTCAAAGTGCGCCTGTTCAGGACGCTGCAAACCGGATTTAATGTGATTGGCTATCTGTTCTGGGTCTTCACTTCGGCTATTGTCCGTAGTGATCACTATTTCGTCCGCGCCACGTTCCGCCGCTTGTCCCATCAATGGGCGTTTACCTTGGTCTCTGTCCCCACCGCAGCCAAAAATACACCATATTTTATGGTTGGTGTGTTTGCGAACACTGGTTAGCAAAGTCTGTAAAGCATCTGGAGTGTGAGCATAATCAACGACTACATTTGCCTTGTTATGCATAGGGAACACTTCCATGCGACCTGCCACGGGTGAAAGTTTAGGTAAAACGGGGACAATATCTTCAAGGTGTTCATTTTCAGCCAATAACACAGCTATTGCGCTCAATGTATTGCGAATACTGAACTCACCCATCAAGGGAAGTGAAACTGGGTATTCTCCCCAAGATGTCACCAGATCAAATTGACACCCTGTTGCATGATAAGTGACGTTTGTGGCGAAACAATGGCGATCTTGAGGTGCTTTGTGATGCTGATAAAATGAAGATTCAAGGTCAAGCCCAGTCCATACTCGAACCAGTGAAGACGGTGCATTTCTATTCCAATTCAAACTCTCTTCGTCGTTAGCGTTGAGAACAACAGCTTTTAACCCCGGCTGAATCAGTAATTTTCGTTTTGCTTCACCATATGCTTCCATGGTGCCGTGATAATCCAAATGGTCGCGAGTTAAATTAGTGAACACAGCCACGTCGGTTTTAACTTGCGACAAGCGCCCTTGAACAAGCGCATGGGA
>JALUXV010000178.1 GCA_027013165.1 Alteromonadaceae bacterium | reverse complement strand
CCGGATCACCGCCGTGAAATCCGCAGGCAATATTGGCTTGGTCTAGAAACTTCATAACGTCGTTTTCAACCGGCATTTTCCATGCGCCGTAACTTTCGCCTAAATCACAATTTAATTTCATAATAGTTTAGCTCTGACCGCGTATCCGATATCATGTTACCTGTTCTTATTAAAAAGTCAGTGTTAATGATAAATATTGGAAAGATTAATACATTGCAGGTAGCAGAAGTATACCCGTTTGGATATGCCCTTGCGCCTGAAATTACCGACATCGATGTATCGGAGCCCACAGAAGTTACCACAGTTACGCTCCCTCATGACGCTATTGAGAGCGAGCTTGCCATTGGTCAAAGTATTGAAGTGTTTGTGGGTACTGATCAACGTGGGGATCTTGTAGCCACTACAAAAACGCCCGCCATTCTCGCCGGTGAAACTAAGGTGCTAAAGGCCGTGTCAGGCACCCACTTCGGTGCTTTTTTTGACTGGGGTTTAGACAACGATTTATTGGTCCCTAAAGACTATCAGGAAGCTCCTATCAACCCGGGTATGTATTATGTGGTTCACGCATTTTACGACAAGAAAACCCAACGCCTTATTGGCTCAACAAAATTACACTATTTCCTAAAAGAAGGTAGTGCCTATCTCAACGAAGGAGACAGTGTTGAGTGTCTTGTTTACGCTCAGTCGGATTTGGGTTTCAAAGTCGTTATTAACGGCGAATATTTAGGCTTAATCTTCCACAGCGATGCATTTAAACCCCTTAAAATTGGTCAGTCTACACCTGGGGTTATTAAAAATGTACGAAGTGACGGAAAGATTGATGTTGTGCTCCAACGAGATGATCAAACCGGACGGGACGAACTTCAACAAGCCATATTGGACGACTTAGAAGCACACGGTGGCATTTCCACGCTAACTGATAAAAGCCCACCCGATGCTATTTACCAACATTTTAATGTGAGTAAAAATGCATACAAAAAAGCATTAGGCGCTTTGTTTAAACAAAAGAAAATTACCATAAAGCCAGATGCTATAAGACTTAACGACAATAAATAGAAATCAGGACACAAGATGAAAGCACAAGTAGTGTGGGATAAAGATCTCACGTTCAAAGGTACTATGGACTCTGGCTACGAAGCCGTAATGGACGGAAACGGCAATGCCATTTCACCCATGGAGTCGGTACTCGTTGCCGTTGGCGCTTGTTCAAGTATTGATGTGGTAGATATTCTCAAAAAAGGCCGCTTTGATATATCGCATTGTTCATGCGAGTTAGAAGCACAGCGTGCTGAAGAGCCACCACGAGTATTTACATCAATTCACGCTAAATACATCGTCTCTGGTGAAGGACTGTCTGAAAAAGCAGTAGCCCGATCAGTTCAACTCTCAGCCGAAAAATATTGTTCTGTAATGCTTATGCTAAAAGATAATGTAGACATTACCACCAGCTATGAAATAGTCGAAAAAACCGCATAGTGGTAGTTTTCACTACTCTATAGTTAATAAGGCCAACACACTATGTTGGCCTTATTATTTTCCACATCAAAAAACAACTTAAACCACTGATAATAAAAAACAATTAATAAACCCACCTACTATGGCATAGATGCTGCTCATTAGGCACATATAATCAAAACAACCTAATGAACAGGTACAGTACCATGGAAACATATGCTCCTCTCCTTAAAAAAGCGATTCTCACTGGCGGACTTTTGGCCCTCAGCTTAAGTCTAGTGGCTTGTAGTGACGCCGATGCCGTTGACGATATAGCAGCCCAAGAAGAAGTTGAAACTGTGATTGCTATTCCCGTTGAAGCTCAGCAGCTCACCACCGGCAGTATTAGCGCAACTTACGCTACCACCGCGATACTAGAAGCTAAGGAAGAAGCATTTGTTGTTGCTCGAGCTTCTGGCATTGTCGAAGCTATTTACGTTGAGGAAGGCGACTATGTAGAAAAAGGGCAAGTACTTGCGCAATTAGACAAACGCCGTTACGAACTTAATTTAGCAAAAGCCCGCGCTGATCTTGCAGGGTTAGAGAGTGAACTTGAAAAGGTCAACAAAGTGTATTCTCAGCAGCTTATTAGTGACGACACTTATGACAAACTCACTGCTCAATACGAATCAGTAAAAGCTTTGGTAAGGCTTGCCGAACTCGACCTAAAAGAAACCACCATCATTGCACCAATTAGCGGTTTTGTGGCTGAACGCAACGCAAAAGTAGGTAACTTAACTGAATCTTTCCAACGTGAGCGCATGTTCCATATCGTTCAGCAAAGTAACCTTCAGGGTATAGTGTACCTACCTGAAAATGAACTTACTAACATTAAGCTAGGCCAACAAGCCACGCTAGTGGTTTCTGCATTAAACAACGCGGAAGTGACTGCCCATGTGCAGCGTATTAGCCCAGTTATCGACGCTACCACTGGTACTTTTAAAGTTACACTTGCCGTTCCAAATCCAGATGGCGTTTTGAAAGCCGGTATGTTCACTGATGTTGCACTTGAGTATGCACAGCATAGTAATGCCACGCTACTTCCCCGTCGCGCCCTTGTCACCATCGACAATCAACACAGTGTGTTTGTAGTGGAAGACGGCGTAGCGAAGAAAGTAAACATTTCAACCGGATTTGAGCAAAACGGCTTTATTGAAGTGATGGACGGGCTAAACGGAAGTGAAACAGTAGTTACTGCTGGGCATCAAAACCTTAAAGATCAGGCCCCTATTGAAGTAGTCAATAGTTAAAAGCTGTCTTTAAAGGAGTTATTACAATGAAGATAGTTGATATTGCAGTTAAACGCCCCGTAGCTGTTTCCATGTTCACATTTGCCGTACTTTTAT
>JALUXV010000177.1 GCA_027013165.1 Alteromonadaceae bacterium | reverse complement strand
GCCTTTATCTAACATGCTGGTACTCGCCGGTGCAGGTAGTGGTAAAACTCGTGTTTTAGTGCATCGCATTGCTTGGTTAATGGAAGTGGAGAACATCGCGCCCTTCTCTATTTTGGCGGTAACTTTTACAAACAAAGCCGCCAAAGAAATGCGCGGTCGTATCGAATCGCTGATGGGACAAAGCCTTCACAATATGTGGATCGGTACCTTCCATGGCTTGGCCCATCGTTTGTTACGCGCTCACCACGCAGAAGCCGGACTGCCTGAAAACTTCCAAATTCTAGATTCTGACGACCAGTACCGTTTAATTCGCCGCGTACTCAAAGCCATGAATTTGGACGAAAAGCATTGGGCACCTCGTCAAGTGCAGTGGTATATCAATGGCAATAAAGACGAAGGCCTTCGTCCTCAGCATATAGAAACCCACGGTGATCACACCCAACAAAAAATGCGCGAGATTTACACGGCCTATCAAGATGCATGTGATCGTTCTGGATTGGTCGATTTTGCTGAGTTATTAATGCGCGCCCATGAACTTTGGGCGAAGAACCCTGAGGTATTAGCTCACTATCAACGTCGATTCCGCGCGGTGCTAGTCGACGAGTTCCAAGACACTAACAACATTCAGTACGCTTGGCTTCGAATGCTATGTAGTGGTGACAAGAACAACATTATGATTGTGGGTGACGACGACCAATCTATTTATGGTTGGCGCGGTGCGAATGTAGATAACATTCAACACTTTTTAAAAGACTTCGAATCACCCAGCACGGTGCGTCTTGAGCAAAACTATCGTTCTACCGGTACCATTCTAAAAGCTGCCAACACGGTTATCGACAATAACCAAGGTCGTTTGGGTAAAGAACTTTGGACGGATGGCACTGATGGCGATCCAATATCGGTATACGCGGGCTTTAATGAACTTGATGAAGCTCGTTTTATTGTGTCTAAAATCAAGCAATGGCTCGATCAAGGTAATGCCTTATGCGACACCGCGATTTTATACCGAAATAACGCCCAATCTCGCGTATTGGAAGAAGCCTTACTTCACGAAGGTTTAGCGTATCGTATTTACGGCGGACTTCGCTTCTTCGAGCGTCAAGAAATCAAAGACGCCCTTGGCTATCTGCGCATGGTTAATCACCCTCATGACGACGCCGCTTTTGAGCGTGTGGTGAATACACCTAGCCGTGGTATGGGTGAGAAAACCCTCACCCAAATCCGTGAGGCCGCCCGAGCGCACAATTGTTCTATGTGGCAAGCCAGTCAGCTTTTGATTAACGAAGGCTCTCTGAAAGGCCGAGCTAAAACGGCGCTAACCAACTTTGTTGCCGTTATTACCGACATGGAACAAAACATGGCAAATGAGGTACTGGAAGAACAAGCTGACATAGCTATTCGCCAGTCGGGATTATACGCCATGTATCAGGCTGAACGGGGCGAAAAAGCCCAATCGCGATTAGAAAACTTGGAAGAATTGGTTACCGCATGTAAGCAGTTTGTAGTACCTGAAGATGCTGATGAGATGACACCCTTGGCCGCGTTTTTAGCTCATGCGTCTCTTGAAGCAGGGGAAACCCAAGCCAAAAGCGATCAAGACGCCGTGCAAATGATGACAATTCACACGGCTAAAGGTTTGGAGTTCCCGTTAGTATTTATGGCCGGTGTAGAAGAGGGCATGTTCCCAAGTCAAATGACCAATGAAGAACCCGGTCGTATGGAAGAAGAACGTCGTCTATGTTACGTGGGCATGACACGGGCGATGCAAAAGCTCTACATTACTTACGCTGAAAGCCGCCGCTTATACGGCCAAGACAAATATCACACGGCCTCTCGTTTTATTCGTGAAATTCCAGCGGAATGTGTGGAAGAAGTGCGACTTAAATCCACCATTTCCCGCCCAGTACACAATCGCTTTAGCCAAGCAACGTCTCATGCGTCCTTCGAAAACACCGGTTTTCAATTAGGGCAGCGAGTTTTACACCGAAAATTCGGCGAAGGTATAGTTCTCAATTATGAAGGCAGTGGCGATAATGCACGTGTGCAAGTAAACTTTGATGAGTTTGGCAGCAAATGGTTGGTGTTAGCCTACGCAAAGCTTACACCGGCGTAATTGAATAAAAAGTTGGCGTGCTAATACATGTTCATGCAGCAAAACGTACTGGTTATTGAAAACAGTCACACTAGTTTAGAAATTGTCTCTAAGTTGGTGAGAAAAGCAGGGCTTAATCCTATTGGCGCACAGTCGTTGATGGAAGCCCGCGCGAGATTTTCTCAGATGATGCCTGAAAGCTGCTTGTGTGCCATTGTTGCTTATAGCCTACCAGACGCTCCTCATGGTGAAGCTGCCGATGCAACCATTGCCGCCTATATTCCTACTATTGTGGTGACAGACAGTGTTCATCCACCAACACGAGAGCATATTCTCAGCAAAGATGTGGTTGACTATATCCCCAAGGAAAATGCGCAGAACTACGACTATTTGAGCCGCCTTCTTGCCCGACTAGAGAAGAATAAGTCCACTGGAGTAATCGTAGTTAGCACCCATCGCAAGTCGCGAAAAAACATGCTGTCTATGCTGTATAAACACAACTTTATGGTGTTTGATTGCCCCACTGCTAGCGAAGCAATGCAGCATTTAGCCAGTAACAAACATATAAGACTGGTAATTACTGACTACGCCATTCCTGATATGACAGGTACAGAGTTTGTATCAACTCTGCGTAAAGCCTTTGCCAAAGAACAACTGGCTATTATGGGTATTGCAGGGCAGGACAACTCTTTGCTGTCAGCACTATTCATAAAAAGCGGTGCTAACGATTTTATTCACCTGCCCTACTGCCAT
>JALUXV010000176.1 GCA_027013165.1 Alteromonadaceae bacterium | reverse complement strand
CAAAAAGCTTTGGAATTGATTAACAGTTATAAAGAAAAAAATGATGATAAAAATAAAAATGATGAAAATCATAGTAAAGGTGATTTTGAAAGAAATGGATATAAGATTGTAAAGGCTAAAGATTTTATGAAGATAGAGATAGACCCAAGTAAGTTACCAAAATCTATAAAAGATGATGTTATATTGGAATTTGAAAAATTTGAATATCTTTTAATGAATAAATAAGGATAAAGTCAAGATAAAATACGGATAATTATGCACTACATAAGCGAACAAAGTGAGCGGTAGTGCCGACAAGCGAAGCGCGTCAGTAAATAAATAATAGTTAATAAGTTGAAAAATTTTTCTCCTTTTAATAATATGTTTAATAAATATGTTTAGATAATTAAAAATGATAAAATAGCCGATAAAAGCTTAGCGGGCTATCCTTATCTTGATAATACAGAAACAACTCTCACGAGAAAATTTATAAAAATTTAATAAAAAATGTATAGGATTACCATAATCAAGGGGATATTAAGGAAATAAATATATAAAAAGTTTATAATGAGTTTATAATGAATTTAATTTTTTTTGTGATTTTTTTGTGATTTTATGGTAGAATTATAAGAAATAAAATACAAGAGAGATAAATTGATTGGCGTCAAATCTCTCTTATAAAGGTCAATCAGATGGAATTATATCAAAAAGATAATAAAAATGTAAAGATAATTGAGAAATTTAAAGAACTTGATGAACCAAATTTTCTAATAAAAAAACGTAATAGTCAAGTTGTTTTTGATTTATATTCAAATTTTGCAAGTAAAAATAAACTACAAAGACTCCAAGAATGTGGGACTACATTAGGTTTTGATTTATATAAACACCCCAAAAAAGACGAATACAATAAGAAGTTAGCAAGTGCAAATTTTTGCAAAGATAAATTCTGCGAAATGTGTAACTGGAGACGTGCAAGAAAATATGCGATTCAAAACTTCAAAACTCTAAAAGCTATCCAAGAAGAAAATAATGTTAGATATATATTTGCTACATTTACCATTAAGAACCCCGAGATAAAGGACTTACGAGAAACTATAAAACATTTTAATAAGAGTTGGGACAGAATGGTTAGAACAAAGAAGTGGAAAAATTCTATTCTTGGATTTGTAAAAGCGATTGAAATTCCATTTCAAAAATCAAATAAAGATTATATAAATTTACACGCACATTGTTTATTAGTTGTTCCGACAAAATATTTTAATAAAAATTATAATCTATATATTAAACAAAATGAGTTTAAAAAAATGTGGCAAAAAGCCTTACGCGTGGATTATACACCATCGGTTGACATTAGAATTATTAAACCAAATCCGAACAGAAATGAAGATGATGCAATAGCTTCGGTTGTGGCAGAAACGACAAAATATCCGATGAAGGCTCTTGATTTTAACGGTATCGATTGGCAAAAATTTAAGATCTTAACAGAACAAACAAAGGGGTTAAGATTCGTAAGCTTCGGCGGTATTGTTTTGGAATATCGTAGAAAAGTTTTAGATGAAGATGATTTTAATGAAGATGATTTAATAGGTAATGAAAGTGTAAATGAAGAAGAAATAAACACTTGGGAATATCTTGGTAGGTTGTGGTATTCCCTAAATTGTGGGAAATATGAGCTTACACATTTTGAACCGTCCAAGTTTTCGTGTTTGTATCAGACGTCTCAAGTCTCCTCCAAGTAGTTTATAGTTTGTTAAACATTGATTGTTTGGTTGTGTTGTTTTGCCCAAGTCGGAAGACTTGCACACAAATGAGCTACTCCTATCAGGAGTAAAGCGAAATTTGTGTAAAATGGCTATGCCTATCTCTATATGTTTTACGTAAGGAAAATATATAGAGATAGGCGTAGCCTACATTTTTACGAATGCCCCAAAATGGGGCTAATGAGTAAAAATAAAGCGTAAAGTTGCTGTAAAGCAACTGTAAACAATATAATGTAAAACAGATTGTAAAATGACTGTAAAGTGTAAGAGTGTAAAGAAAAGTGTAAAATATTGTAAGATTTCTAAATTTTTTTTATTTTTTATTTTTTTTATTTTCCTTAATAACCCCACAAACAAGCCATTATTTTCGTCATCAAATATTGTTGACGAAATTTCTAATATTTTCACTTATTCGTAGTCCCTATTTTATGGGATTTGTTAATTTTTTGTTATATTTAAAAAGTTTTTTACTTTTTTTTATTCTTTCCTATAACATAACCAATTTAATTTATTTTAGGAGAAATAATTCAATGCTTTGCATATAACATATATATATAATTTTTTTCATCTCCATAAACTCTACCCCAAAAAATCCAAGCCGACGGACTTGGCAAATCATTATGGTAAATTACTTAATCAGAAGTTTATAAATTTTTTTAAATTCGATTTATCGATTTGTTTATTTTGGGGGACAAAAAAACTGTAGCCGATTAGGCTTTATTCTCTTTTTTATAGGTGTTTTGTTTGGTTACACCTTAAAAAGAAATCAGAATTCTAAATAATTTCCGTGTAGTTTTGAGTTTTTTATCCTTTTAGGATAATTTTTTATAAAAATCAAATATAAACAAATAACAAAGGATCAAAAATGAATAACAAATTTGTAATAGAAGAACTACAAAAACAATTTAATCTACAAGAACAAGAAGATGTTTACGTAATTCTTGAAGGTTTAAAAAACAATATAAAAAAACAATTAAGAGAAAAGGAACCAATCACGAAAATTTTTCTCGCGAGAATTATTTTTAATTTGATCAAAAAACAACAACAAAAGATAGAAAAAGAAGATAAAGATGCCTTATTTAAGGGAATTACACACGAATGTTTGAGAAGATATTCAAATA
>JALUXV010000175.1 GCA_027013165.1 Alteromonadaceae bacterium | reverse complement strand
CGCAGCGCGTAGTCAGAGTGTTGGAGCGTATCGTTACCTTTGCGGGGTTATCCCAATAAACTTAGCATGGACAACGGGCCGGAATTCATCTCTGTCACTCTGGCAAGTTGGGCAGAAGAACATGGTATTGATCTGGAATTTATTAAACCCGGTAAACCTACTCAGAATTCCTTTATCGAGAGATTCAACGTAAGCGTCCGGTAATCCCACCTAGCGCTTAGCAAACTGCCATAGTAGTAGCTGCTCGATATCGGCTTCAGGTTTGCTGAGCTGCTCCAAGCTGTCCATGACATACTCGAACACATTGAGGTCGTTAGCTTTCGCCGTTTCAATAATGCTGTAGAGGTTGGCGCTGGCATTGGCACCGGTTGCAGTCTGGCTGAACAGCCAGTTCTTTCTGCCGATGACGAACGGTTTGATTACGCGTTCTGTACGGTTATTGTCGATGGTAAGGTATCCATCGAGTGTGTAACGAACCAACTTATGCCATTGATTGAGGCAGTATTGTATTGCCTCACCCAGTTTGGTTTTCGGTAACACCTGTTGAGCTGATTTTGTCAGCCAGGTTTCAAGCTGATTAAGCAGCGGCAGGCTCTTTTCCTGACGTTGCGCATAGCGGTTTGCCGCGGTTTCTTCTTTTAACTGTGTTTCTACACGGTAGAGTTTCTGGATGTGGTTCAGTGCCCAGTCTGCTTTGCCACTGCCCTTACTGCCCGCGCCTTTTTTCGCCTCCATAAACTTGCGTCTGGCATGGGCCCAGCTTGCGACAGGCTAAGCCTGAGAATAAAGGAGGTAACTATGCTGTAACCAAAATTATTCGTTGAATTCCAGAGGGTTCAACTCCCTCCCGGTAAAAGCTAACCACTGGCCGGAAGCGAGTCTTGCATGGACAACGGTAACGTTATTCGTGAAGCGTAGACAGCAGGTGCTAAAGCCGCGGGATTGAGTCTCGATATCATGTTCACGTTGGAGGCTTCATTTTGTTGGGAATGGGGTCAGTACAGTACATATCGTAATGGTAAGAGATGTATTGTCCGACCGGGATCTATGGCCGGGGCAAAGGTACAGGATGGAATTCTCAGGAACCTGTGAGATCCAGTATTGACCTGAGTATTAATAAGCGTTTGGCTTTAGCTATTAACAAAGCCGGGCTGTCTGGTAACGGCTTCTAATCAGACAGAGCGAACATGAAGCACGCTCAGGAGCTTAAAAGCGAATCCATAAGTGATTAGGTAGTAGATGCTGGAAGTCTTAGTGCGCCATAGTACTGTTGACTTGGGGGAACTCTGCTCAGGAGGACCCTAACGAGGAAAGGGCGCACCATAACTTTTTAACTGTTGATGGGAAACATAAAGGTGCTCAGAAACCGATGATTGTGTCAACGAAACAACAACAGATAGCCAAATTGGCTAAAGAGAAACCGAAACTAGTATTCACATCACTCAATCATCAGCTGGATATTGAGTGGCTATATGAAGCGTATCGGCTCACACGTAAAGATGGCGCAGTTGGCATAGATGGTGAAACAGCACGTGACTATGAACAGCACTTGGATGCAAATCTGCAATCATTGCTTGAACGAGTCAAGTCTGGACGCTATCGAGCGCCTGCTATTCGTCGCGTGTTTATTCCCAAGGGCGATGGCAAGCTGCGTCCACTTGGGATCCCCACATTTGAAGACAAGCTTGTTCAACGTGCTGTTGTAATGCTACTGGAGCCAATATACGAACAGACGTTCTATGACTGTTCATTTGGTTTTCGACCGGGCTACTCTGCGCACCAAGCGCTACAAAGTCTTCGTAATCACATCATGGATGACGGGGGGAAGTGGGTACTAGACGTGGATATACAGCAGTATTTCGATACCATTGAACATACTCAGTTGAGGAACTTTTTAGACCAACGAGTGACGGATGGCGTTATTCGTAAAATGATAGACAAATGGTTAAAAGCCGGTGTGATGGATGGGAGTAAACTAAAGAAGTCTGTAATCGGGACGCCACAAGGCGGTGTTATTTCTCCTTTGCTAGCAAATATATACTTGCACTATGTATTGGATGAATGGTTTGCCAATACGGTTAAACCTCGCATGCGTGGGCGTTCAAGTTTGACTCGGTTTGCGGACGATTTTGTTATGGTGTTCGAACATTACGAGGATTGTTATCGTGTTCAACAAGTCTTAACCAAACGCTTTACGCGTTATGGGCTGACACTGCACCCTGACAAAACTCGCCGCGTAGATTTTCGATTTCGGTATCGAAAAACGAATATCCAACGCGGTAAGTGCGTTAATTTTGATTTTCTAGGCTTTACCCATTACTGGGGGCGGTCTCGACGTGGTCACTTTGTTGTTTGTCAAAAGACAGCGAAGAATAGGCTCGCTCGAACACTAAAGGCATTTAATGTGCTGTGCCAAAAGATGCGCCATAAACCGCTGGATTTGCAGTGGGAATGGTTAAATCGAAGGCTAGTGGGACACTTTGTCTACTTTGGGATCACTGGAAACATAAAATCACTTAAACGTCTCCACCATAAAGTGGAGCGTCTGTGGCATAAGTGGCTAGGTCGCCGTTCTAGGAAAAGTTACATTCCTTGGGTACGATTCACGCTATTGCTTAAACGCTTCCCATTGGCGATTCCAAGGATCTATCATCGTTATGTTTAATGAGCTACGCAGCGAATAAACTGTTATGAAGAACCGGATGCGTTAATTGCGCTCGTCCGGGTCTGTGAGGGGTGAGGGCAGTAATGTCCTCATCTACTCGGAAGCCGATGAGTGTCGCTTGCGTTTGCTCGTAGCCTTGATAGCCATCTACTTGCAGGTAGCCGCTATAGCCATCAAGGAAGTCTACTGCGCATTGCCCAG
>JALUXV010000174.1 GCA_027013165.1 Alteromonadaceae bacterium | reverse complement strand
CGATGGAAGATGCGCTGTATGAGATTGCCTCCATGCGCCTGTTTGCCGGTCTGTCACTGGATAAGGCCATCCCCGATCATTCAACGATTCTGAAGTTCCGCCACCTGCTGGAACAACATGGCCTGGCACGCCAGATCTTCGACGAGGTCAATCAGTGGCTGTCCGAGGCTGGTGTGCTGATCAAGGAAGGTTCCCTGATCGATGCCACCATCATCGAGGCCCCCAGTTCAACTAAGAACCGCAGTGGCGAGCGCGATCCTGAGATGCACCAGACGAAGAAGGCACTTCGGGCTGAAAGCCCATATCGGCGTGGATGCCTGCACCGGTATCACGCACAGCTTCACCACTACGGCAGCCAATGAGCATGACCTAAACCAGGCAGAGCACCTGCTTCATGGTGATGAAGCGTTCATCTTTGCCGATGCGGGTTACCGAGGCGCCGAAAAGCGGGTAGAGCTTAAAGATGTCAGTGCAGACTGGCACATCGCCGAACAACCCGGGCAGCTGAAGACTCTGAAAAAGCATCCTCGCATCAATAAGGTCAGAATCCCCGCACCGAGTATCTGAAGGCCAGCCTGCGTGCCAAGGTTGAGCATCCGTTCCGGATCATCAAGTGCCAGTTCGGCTTTGTAAAAGCCCGTTACCGTGGTCTGAAGAAAAATGACGGCAAACTGGCGATGCTGTTCGCGCTGTCAAACCTCGTGCGCGTGGATCAGATGTTGCGAGCACAGGGTTAATCAGTCTGAAGTGCCTGAAAAGGCGCTGTCCGAAGGAAAACGCAGGATAATGACGTCTAAATGGGGCCCCAATTGCTACGGGTTCTGGTTGGGCAGAAGTGGAGGCTTAATTACAGGTTCCTTAGTCGATATAAAAATAAGTCAGGCTATTATCAGGGATAAAATAATATAAAAAAGTTAAAAACGGTAACTCCATAGTAGAGTTACCGTTTTAATAAAACTATTCTTTTGGTGGGAACCCAGCTTCACGTAAAGCCTCAGAAATCTGCTCTAAAGATATTGATGTTTGCACATCTACCTTACGTATTGGTGGGTTGGTTACGATTTTAGCCTCTGGATCCATATTCTGAATAACTTTAGTCACTGTTCGAGCGCAGCCACCGCATGTCATATTTTCTATATGTAATTGCATTTGTATATCCTATTTAGTTGTGGTGACCTTTAGGATAGAGTTTGCCACTGTTGTAAGGTCAAGCCCTATCGCCAAAGATTTTCGTGCTTATCCTCTTTGACTAAACGTTTCACCAGAGGTATCAACTTTTCGCCTTGAGGAAAAACTTCGCACAACCACATAAAACACAGGAGTAAGCAGTAAGCCAAAGAAGGTTACTCCAAGCATTCCCGAGAATACGGCAATACCCATAGCATGCCGCATTTCGGCACCAGCCCCACTAGCTAATAGCAAAGGTATAGCACCCGCAATAAACGCCAGAGATGTCATAAGAATCGGACGTAAACGCAAGCGAGCAGACTCAAGCACGGCCGCCAATGGTGATAGTCCTTCACTCTCCTTGGTTCGGGCAAACTCCACGATTAAGATTGCATTTTTCGCGGCCAGCCCCACCAAAACAACAAAACCAATCTGAGTAAAGATATTGTTATCACCATTAGAAATCCAGACTCCCCCAATTGCAGAAAATAGCGCCATCGGCGCAATCAGCAATACAGCAAATGGCAAAGACCAACTGTTATATTGTGCCGCCAAGATAAGGAAAGCAAAGAAAACAGCTAGAGGGAAGATATACAGTGCTGAATTACCCGCCAATTTTTCCTGATAAGTAAGGTCAGTCCATTCATATGCCATCCCTTCAGGTAAACTTTCCTTAACTATTTTCTCAATAGCATCAGTTGCCTGTCCCGAAGAATAACCTGGTGCTGTACCACCTGTAATATCTGCAGATGGGTACCCGTTATATCGCATCACACGGTCAGGTCCAGAAGTTCGCTTAATATTTATCAGAGCTGATAAAGGAATCATGTCACCTGCTGAGTTTCGCACCTTAAGCAACCCGATATCTTCTGCTTGCATACGGAATGGCGCATCGGCTTGGGTAATGACTCGATACGTCCGACCAAACCTATTAAAATCATTTACATAAAGCGATCCAAGATTCACCTGTAAAGTATCAAATATATCTGTTAGCGCAACCCCCTGAGATTTTGCTTTCACACGATCAATATCTACCTGAATCTGAGGCGAGTTAGTTTCAAAACTGGCCATCATCCCTGCCAACTCTGGAGTTTGCATAGCTTTAGCCATGATGACGTCCTGCACACGAGCAAGCTCTTCAAAACCTAATCCGGCCCGGTCTTCAATTTGAAGTTTAAATCCTCCCATACTCCCTAAACCAGGAACAGGTGGTGGGGGGAATATACCCACGAAACCATCAGGAATTTGACTAAATTTCCCCATCAGACTACCAGCAATAGCCTGAGCAGATAATGATGGATTTCGACGTTCTTTAAAAGGTTTCAACATAGTAAACATTAATGCTGAATTTGGCATGTTAGGGCCGTTTACCGATAAGCCAGGGAATGCAATCACACTTTCAACTCCAGGCTGAGATAAAGCAATCCTGGACATTTCCTTAACTACAGCTTCGGTTCGGTCGAGTGAAGCGCCGGAAGGAAGCTGAGCAATGCCAACAAGGTAATATTTATCCTGAGCAGGCACAAAACCACCAGGAACCTGTTTGAAGCCCAGGAAGGTCAGTGCCAGAAAACCAGCATACAGAATGAGTACAATTGTACTTCCGCGAACGATACGTCGAATCGTCCCAACATAGGAATTCGACAGGCTATCAAAGAAACGGTTAAAACGACGGAAAAAAGATCCGAAAAAACGATCCATTA
>JALUXV010000173.1 GCA_027013165.1 Alteromonadaceae bacterium | reverse complement strand
ATTGAGTAATGCCCTGAGATAGGTATCCATGCCAAGAAAACTCCTCACCTTTCACGCTATTCGCGCAGTATATCCATGTACAAAGAAGCACGGTTGCAAACCAAATCCTGTTCATGATTGCACCTCTATGAGCTTAGTGGTTTCGTAGTTTCCCTCGCGGATATAACCGATTGCACCGTCGGTTTTTCCTATGATATCTATCAGTTCTTGCAAGCTTTCAACTCGCGTAGGCGCATTACCCTGTCCGGAGTAGGTCATTTGGTCCCAAATTCTATTCAATTGATAAGGAAACATTTGCAGTTGTTCACGGCAAAAAGATTTGTGAAGCTCTGAGTTATCCGCCAGTACAAACACGCGAATGCGCTTGCCATCTGGCCAATGTTGTTTCATCCCAGTGAAGATTTGTCGCACTTCACTTTGCGTAAGAGAAGATATCGCGACACTATTATGTGCGAATATTTGTACTGACTCAGCTGCTGCTAGCCTACCTGTGAATACCGTTAGAAGAATTATTAGGATGGGTATAACATCGTGTCGGGCTCGCAATCGCATCCGTCGTATGAGTAGATGCATTGCCATTAGATACTCTCCATGTAAGCAAAAGGTGCTTTCTACTCACAAGTGTAGATAATGCCAATGGCTTTGCCACAAAAATTTAGCTATTGATAACCAATATTTTGTCTATTTTATCGATTACCGATTCAATAGTGATTTTTTGCATCAAATCGCTCCCTTTTGCTCTTACTCCCCACGCTAGCGATTGCCAAGGTTTTCCTTTTTGCTCAGAAATGCAGTCATCATACACAGAACAGGTGTTATTGATGTCTTTGTAAGGCCCAGTTCTCAGGGGGTTTGAGTGGGCATAAAGTCCAATCACAGGTGTACCTACCATAGTTGCCATATGTGCAGGACCAGTATCGGGGGCAATAACAAGTTCAGCGTGTTTTAATAGCATTAACAACTGATGTAGAGATGTTTTACCTGTGTAGTCTTCCACTATAACTTGGGTATGACTGAGAATGGTATCGGCGGTGCGTCTATCAAGTTCTCCTGGACCACCAACTAATATCACCTTTTTACCCAAGCTTGACGCATACTCGGCAACTTCAGCATAGCGCTCTGGTAACCAGTTGCGCTCGGCTTTACTGGCCGCCGGTGCTATCACCACATACGTACCTAAAGCATCAGCTTGTTGCTGTCCCCACGTTGAATCGTCGTTTGAAACGGGTATGTCCCAAGACACTGGCTGTTGTGCAGGAACACCTAACGCGTCGGCGAAATCCATAAACCCGTCAAGTACATGGGCGTGCTTTCGCGCCGCTACGCGCTTATTGGCAAACAACCAATGTAATTCTTTGCTTCGCGCCCAGTCAAAGCCAATTCGAGTTTTTGCATTTATTACTCTTGACGCCAAATTTGCCCTTAACGCAACTTGCATCATCAATAAGGCATCAAAGCTTTCATCTTTCAGTGCTGTTTTAAGCTTCTTTACAGCGTCTTTACCCTCACGTTTATCGAAGATCACAAAACGAACATCAGGAATGAGTTTTACCAATTGATACTCTACTTTGCCAATTACCCAAGTAATGTGAGCATCTGGCCATTGGGTGCGAATACGTGTAACCATAGCAACGGCGTGACAAACATCACCAATGGCCGATAAACGCATGATGCAAATTTTTTTTCCCACAGAATCACTCTCTAAAGCTGAAAAGCGTGAATAAATCATTAGAATGGTCAATTTACCACAAGATGCACACCCAATGACGACAATACGCCAAGAGTTCTTAGATGGTCATCATATTATTTGTGATTCGGAGTTTGTCCCTAGCCCAAGTGCATCGCTATTTTCAGCTTCTTATTGGCAGCAACAAGGCAAGATTACAGGCAAAGCGAAAGGTCGTGGTACAACGCTGTTTATAAAAAATGGTGAGTATGACTGGGTACTTCGCCATTTTCGTCGAGGCGGATTGATTGGAAAGTGTCTCGACGACCAGTACGTTTTTACCGGGGTAAGTAGTTCTCGCCCGTTCGAAGAATTTGCTTTACTCACCCATATGCGACAACAAGGGCTAAAAGTACCTTTGCCCATTGCCGCCAGTATAAAGCGCAATGGTTTGATTTACCGTGGCGATTTAATTACTCAAGCTATTCCCAACAGCGTTGACCTTCATCACAAGCTTACTCGCACTGCATTGTCTCAACACTGTTGGCGCGATATAGGCAAAGCGATGCGCAAAATGCACGACTGCCAAGTTTATCATCACGACGCCAACGTACGTAACATTATGCTTGATGACCAAAACCAAGTTTGGCTTATTGATTTTGATAGGTGTGCAATAAAGTCTGGTCATCGTTGGAAATTAGCGAATATTTCAAGATTACATCGCTCCCTTCATAAAGAAGTCACAAAAAACCCGCAATTTTACTGGCAGGAGTCTGATTGGGCGTTTTTTATGCAAGGATACTCAGCAACCTAACGAAGCAATTCTTATGTAAGTAAATTGCATCGTTTACCAATAATCGTTACTGTTTTACCCAACATTTATATAGATGAAATAACATGCATACTAGAGCACTTTACCCTGGGACTTTTGATCCTATTACCAATGGTCACTCAGACCTTATACAACGAGCCTCTGTTATGTTTTCTGAAGTGGTGGTAGCCATTGCATCTAACCCGAGCAAAAAGCCGCTCTTCAGCCTAGAAGAGCGGGTAGACATGATCAAGGAAACCACTGCACATTTACCAAATGTTGAGGTGGTTGGCTTTACGGGCTTGTTGGCTGACTTTGCCGATCAGCAAAACGCGTCGGTATTGATTCGCGGTTTGCGAGCCGTGTCTGATTTTGAATACGAGTTTCAGCTTGCCAACATGAATCGCCGACTCAACCCGAAACTCGAAAGCGTATTCCTAACACCTGCGGAAGAAAATTCATTTATCTCGTCAACTTTGGTCAAAGAAGTGGCGCTTCACAAGGGCAATGTTAGTGAGTTTTGTCACCCTGTAGTAGAAGCAGCGCTGATTAAACGGCTTCACGGGAAATAGCACTTCACCTGCTTACTTATCGCTGACAAGATGGGCAATAGAATGTATTTCTTTGCCCTATTACTATGCTTTTTATTTCAGTTTCACATATTTCACAAGACTCACCCTTGCGACCATACACTCTGAGGTGTTGGGCGAAATAACCTGGATTACCATCAGTTTGCGCAAAATCTTTGAGGGTAGTTCCGCCTTGCTCTATCGCTTTAGCAAGTACTTCTTTGATGGCCTGTGTAAGTTTAATGTACCTTGCTTCACTGACTTTTCCGGCCTGTCGCCTCGGGTCAATCCCTGCCGTGAATAGCGCTTCATTTGCGTAGATATTTCCAACACCCACAACCACCGCATTGTCCATAATGAAATTTTTCACTGCGCTTTTTTTGCCACGGGATAAACTAAAGAGACGCTCTTTATTGAAAGCGTCTGTAAGCGGTTCTGGGCCCAAGTTAGCCATTAACTCAAGGGATGTTCCTTTGGGTTGCCATAGCACAGCACCAAAGCGTCTAGGGTCGTTAAATCGCAAACACTGACCGGATGCCAACACTAGATCAACGTGATCGTGTTTGATCACAGGTGTACTCGCATCAATCACTCTAAGTTTACCTGACATTCCCAAGTGATAAATTAGACTGCCAATACTCGTGTCAATCAGTAAATACTTAGCCCGTCGACGCACTGATAAAATGGCGTGGCCTACGGCATCCTGTACTTCATTGGGTACAGGCCAGCGCATTCTGGATTCTCTTACAATAAGTTTTGTAATTTTTTGGCCCGTCAAATGGGGGGTAACACCCAAGCGGCTAACTTCTACTTCTGGTAATTCAGGCATTGCTATTGATCCAAGGCAATAGTTGTAACAACGTCACATTTTCAAGGGTGTACCATTGATTGTTGTGATTCACTATTGTTGCGCTATCTGTCTTATAAAATGCGTAAACTAGGCCATCAACACTGCCAGCGATCCACACCACCACTATATATGGCTCCACACTAGGAAGATCATCCGCAGGATCGACCATAGGCAGTAAGATCCCTCTTTGCCAATTTGAATACTGCTGTGACGGTAACGGCAAATCGGTTGCCCCTGATACCTGTCGCCATTGCTGACCTGAGCGCTCCAAAGAATGGCTATCGTGCTCTATCTTAAGAAGATAAGTATCGGTTGGTAGCAGTGTTTTAGACACAGGCGTATTTGCGCGAGGCAGAAAAGCGTCCAAGTTAAATAGTGCAATCATAAGTAACATAGCCACTATCACTAGGTTATTCATCGCGGGCTTAGATAGTCTCGCCAAAACTCACCCTCTTCTTTTTATTCATAGATATAGAATCATACCTATTGTCACTGTTTAAACAAACTTATCACGAGTGCCAAAACGCAAAAAACCCGGCAAAGGCCGGGTTTTCGTGGAGACAAAAGCAAGCTAATTACTTGATTTTTGCCTCTTTGAACATAACGTGCTTACGCACAACGGGATCGTACTTTTTGATCTCCATTTTGCCAGGCATGTTACGCTTATTCTTGTCGGTAGTGTAGAAGAAACCAGTACCTGCTGAAGAAACTAATTTGATTTTATCACGCATTGTTAGGCTTCCTTAGATTTTCTCACCACGGGCACGCATGTCAGTCAATACTGCATCAATGCCTTTTTTATCGATGATACGCATGCCTTTTGCAGACAAACGTAGTTTAACGAAACGGTTTTCGCTCTCAACCCAAAAACGGTGAGATTGAAGGTTTGGTAAAAAGCGACGACGAGTCGCGTTTCTTGCGTGTGAACGGTTATTACCAACCGCTGGACGCTTACCTGTTACTTGGCATACTCTTGACATTGTATTTGTCTCCAGAACAACGATAACTGTCTTGCCAGTCGATCCGGCCCTGAAAACAGTCACTCGGTCAAATGGCGTATTACTATAAATTAGAGGGCGCATTTTATACAGCAAAGGGGGATCTATTTCAATAAGAAAGTCAAAAAAGGTTACTTTTTGGCTACTTCTTTACTCAAAATGCTCTATTCATCAATATTTGCTTCGCTAATTACTCCAGTTATAGCGATTACGCTTTTGCAAAAACGCCGCAGATTTTTGCTTTTAGGTAGTGCCAATAACTCAGGTATGAGAACTTAGGGGGCCTATAACTACTCGATATACATTGGTGAATAACGTAGCAGTAGCGCTTTGCAACATTTGACAAGCTATACTGTTCTTGCGCTTGTTCGCGAAGAGATTGTCCGTAAGCCGACGTATCTTCATTGTTACTATCTAACAGCTGATTAATGGTCCTCAGCGCTATTCCATCATTACTTAACTGTGCTATGGCGGGGTGGATGTCATTAACATACACAGGCACTCCTGAAGTCGCATAGAGCTGGCACTTTGTAGGCGGCTTTACCTGATGCCTAAATCCGTCTTGTTTGATATCGATAACCAATTCACATTCAGATATCACCTGCGCTTGTTTTTCCTCACTCCATTGTTGAAAGCGTACCCCGTTAACAATTAATACATCGTCAGACTTTTCAATATGTGCGGGTAAATCAAGTGCCGTTAGCGCTTGTTTCAATTTTTTGATGCGACGAGGCTTTAATGCATTGATATTGGTTAAGAATTCGTAGTTCTCGAACCGGTTTAGTATGTCGTACTGTCTTAAATAGTCGAGGGTACTCGCTATGTATTCATGCACCCCAACCCACGCGACAGTTTGTTTTCGATGTTCTGCTAAAGATCTATTAAACGGAAACTTCGCATAATGGTCGATGTGAAATATGGGCGCAACACCAGCAAGTCTATCGGCCAAATGCAGGCTATGGCAAAGCACACCATGAAAGTACTGAAGTTTGATGGCCTCTAGCGTTAGTTTAAAAGGGTAAGAAAAGTAGTCTATTGGCACGAAAAACAATTTAGTGTGCTGTAGCGACTTAATGGTTTTCAGTGATGGCAATGCTTTGACAAAAAAATACGCATCATATTTTCCACTAACGTCATCCTCGTCATCAAAATAGATGATCTTCACGTCGTTCATCATTTCATTGGCCAATATGTACTCAACAACATCAGTCACCACCCAGTGAAAGCTCGCCTGTTGTTTTACGGGGCCAATAGCAACCACATATTTATCCATTATTGCGCGCTTCCTGGTTGCCACTTAGAAGTTGGGTGAACATGGATAACACATAACTCATCCCCAAAGTTTGGTCGCTGTTTTCATGGTAACGAGAAAGTCCGTCTATTAGTTGATGCGAACATTCAACAAGTTGCCCCAGCCCTGTTTGTAAACTCTGCTCATCAGAACTAGCACTTATGCATAGAGATTTTTTAGCACATGCAGATATTCTTGCGGCTTGATCCTTCGAAACCGGCGACGTTAGTGTTGGAACACGCAACTCAACTGCCTGAAGCAAGGTACTTCCACCACTTAATAGCGCAAAATTTGCCTGAGAGAGTAAGCCTAGAAAGGCGCGATTACTCAATGATTTTACAACGCTAACTCCCTCCAATGAGGAGTATTCCTTAGGGCAACTGACTCCAGAGACAAAAACCACATCTACATCGTGTTGTTTCGCGCCGTGTAAGGCAAGATCGTAATATAAATCTGACGCTAAACGCCCATCGTCCAAGTAGTGACTTCCCGAGCCAGCGCTTACTACCAAAAGATTTGCTTTGTTTCGTTTAAGCTCAAACTCCCTCGCCAATTCATTTGTGTCAGGTTGCTGAAACAAAGTTCCAACATAAGTGGGTGTAGCCGACGGATAAAAGCGAAGTTTTAATTGCTCAATAAAGGAAAAGGGGGCTGCACAACGATATGCTTGTCGATATACCTAATGCGATTCGCCTTTAGGCCTCTTGCCGTTTTTTTTGCGTGTTGCGAGATAAAAATGACTTTTGCACCAGTTTCTTTCGCAACTCGAAAATTACCCGCCCTGCCAGAAGCATCAAAAACGACAACATCAGGACTTTCCGCCCTTATGATACTGTTCAGCTCACGTTTTACTTTTGTGGGTGATTTATCCACCAAGATACAAGGGAAGGGGCAACTGGGGGCATAGGGAGCGTGTCTATTGATAACAAAACCAATCTCCCAATGAGAGAATTTGGCATGCAAACTCTCAGCAATATTCAGTGAGCGTTGATATTCGCCCACTCCAGTCTCGCTAGAAACAGGTATAAAGAGTATTTTAGGCACTATTTTCTCTGACTAAAGGGACAACCCCGCCTATGGTAGCAAACGGGGTGTACACTTAAAAATTAATCGTAGAATGGTGCCCGTGTTTCTGTAACATCTACTAGTCTAATAGGTCGACGTAACAGCTGGCCTCCATCTCTTGAGATAGGGATCCATGGGAACATACCACGCCCTTTTGAAGGCTTAAGCACGAACAGGTCCATTGGAATGGATATATAAAAACCTTTGGTAAAACTTCCTTCTCCATAGTCTTCAGAGGAAACATTGGTAAATGCAGCAAATGCACCTACTACAATTCCACTGTCAAAACGTTTAGCGAAGTCAATATTCACCCCTTTATCTTCCGCCAAGAATTGGCCTGCGCTTACCGTTAATTGGGTATCAGGTAAAAACTCAGGCTGCCAGTAAACACTGGCATGACCAGTAATGGCATCATAATCTAGGAAAGCGAAAGGATCATATGGATCTCGTTGTTTAACATAGGCTAAATCAACGCCAAAGGCGACTCTACTATCCACTTCTCGATATAGGAATTCCCCACCAACACCTGCAAACATGGTCTCCAAGTAACCACCGTAAGCTTGTGCAAACAGGTTTTCAGTGAGTTTGCTTTGATATGATAGAAATGCTGTGTCCATCCCAACGGTATTCTCTGACACATACTCTCTTACACGAGTGCGCACACGAGGTAATGGCGAACGCTCTTTGTCTACAAGGAAAGTAAACTTGTCAAAGTTATCGAGTAATGTAACTCGAACACTTCCCAGTGCAGCAAATTTACTATTAAACGCGTACCCTCCACTGAGCACTAAACCAGTCTGATACAGATAAAATTCTTCTGGGCTACCAAAGGTCTGTGTCCAGAAAAAATCAGCACTATAGAACAGACCAGAGCCTCCCGCTGGAGAGTATTCATCAATGATCTCGTTAGAAGGTGATGTGCGCGTAAAGTGTTCCGTAGGCTCGTTTTCCAATGACTCAAAACGAGCGGCAGATATAAATTCTTCAGCATCTATTTGCGTATCAACCATAGGTTCACCGGCGCTAGTTTCGATGATGTGATAGGTTTTTACACTGTCAGGTAATTCTGACGCAATTATTCGACCTACTCGCTCCGCAGCCTCGTTTCTATCCCGATAGGCGTATTGGCTACCATAGAAAATTGCTTGATCTTCCTGAAGACTAACATCTGAAAGGGCAAATCCCCCCTCATTGTTGATGTCGTTGTAGAGTCGTTCCTTGTTGACACTGTCTATAGTGTCCGGAACGTTCCTGTTAACAAGTGAACGTGGCGGCTCATCAATCTTAAGTTGACTTATCGTGTTCATATTGAAGCGATAGGTCACACCAAACCCAAGAGTATTACCTCGTTGATAATTGAGCGAAAAATCAAAATTATTCCATTTATACACAGCACCAATATTTAATCGGGTGTCTTGCTCTAATTGACCAGCGCGGTCTTGTGAGTAGTCATTACCTTCATACTCCAACTTAATGGTCAGTGGTTCCCACGGAGTCTGGTATTCAATACCGCCAAATATAGCAACGGGACCTTTAAAGAACTCGTTATAGTCTATCTTACCGCCACGACCAGAAAAGCCCTCAGGTCGCGTACAAAAGCTCTCCCTTACCTCGCAAAAAGGGTTAGTGAAATCGTTAGAACGCCCCATATAGCCCCACCCCAAGCCAAGGTGGAAATCAAAAGGTCCTACCGCTTTACTAACATTCACATATTCGCTTTCAAAAAACCCAGTACCACCAAAATCTCTGAAACCCACAGAAACGTCAGGCAAATAGTAGCTCTCTTTCCAAAGTCTAAACTTTACATCGAGGCCTTTATCTTTAAGGGTCTGGCTTCCACTAAAGGAGGGAACATCACTGTATAGACGTGTACGCACATCAGTGTATCTTGCAGTGGCTTGCATCCAGTCAAACAGTTGGAGATTGACCGACCAAAACCGATATTCGCCATTGTCAGTGTAATTTGCGGCAAATCCGCCTTCATCCCACATTCTGGCAGTAGGTGTTTGAATGAGCCCAACGCCACCCTGGACCATTTGTGAAGGCTCTACTGAAGTAGTGCTATCTGCATAAACCATAAACGCAGGGCTGCACAAGGATGCAGAAATCAACCCTTTTAAGAGAAGTGTATTAACTCTCATTACGGCAAAATCCTATGAACAGCTAACTGCGCTACGCGCTCATTAATTAATGTTGTAGAACGAGAAAACAGACTTTCTTTCAATGGGAAGTAAAGTTGACTTCCAGGCATCAACTGACTAAAACCTTTGTTCCAATAAGCTTTGCCTTCAACTCTGATATCTCCACTAGGTAATATCACCCATACTTCGCTGTTATCAGCTTTAGGAGACAATGTAATACCGCTAGTCACCGACGATATAGTCACATCATTTTGGTGTTTATAAACCCCAGGAACCTTAACCGCGCCAGCCACATGAAAGCCTTCGGGACGAGAAAAAAGTCGAATTAAATATTTTCCAGGCTGAAACATCGGGTTGTGAGCGGGAAATACCCGAGCACGGTTATAAGACACTGAAACCAATTTGCGAGTACCTACAGACCAGGACGCGACTTGTCGATAAAGATTGTCTAGCGCTTGGTAGTCGCTGTCGTTAGAACTAAGTGTTTTTAGTTCAGACAAGATGAGATCCATTGTTTCTTTTTTTAAGGTCTCTGCCGTTGGATCATTAAGGTCATAAACGGCTGAAGCTGGCCAGTACCAATCATTGCTTTCTGCGACCGGCGCTAGTACTTCATTCAATCGGGGAGAACTTTCAAAATCAAAAGCGTGTTGATTGACGAAAACTGTTACTTTTGCTTGAGCCACACTCGTGCACAGACTCAGAAAGGCGACAAAACACAGCTTCCTTACTAACTCAGACATTATCAATCCTTTTCAGCAAGCGCCCGCTGCGCACGGCTTAAATATATCATTTCGTAAGAACGGCCATCTGGGCGAAACTTTTGAGTGCTAGACAGCAAATATTTGGTGTTTGCGTCTAAGTAGTAATAGTTTTCCCAAGACAACCCAATATTATAAAATGGGCTGATGTCTGAAAACGTGACCAACTCAACAATTTTTAGTGTGTTCAGAGGCTCATCAAAATAGATTTGTGTAGATTCACCTTCAACTCGCCATGTCGAGCTAACCTGCGCTCCATATGCAACTTGATCCAAATCAACAAAGCGATCCCAACGGTACGCTAGAACATCATCACCTGCTAATGGGTTGTTGTCCAAATCACTTGTATAGTGAAGGTCTACTGGCAAACCCTCTGTTTGGACTATAACGCCATGATGCATGGTAAAAACCACTTCATCACCAGAAACCCACCTGTACTTATCACCGTCAATGAAGGACAACCCTAAGGCAGCAGTTATCTCATTATCAATATTGACGTAAAGCAGATCATGAGGGTATTGAGCAACTTCTTCCTTTGAAAACTCTAACGTTTTATCTTGTAACAAGTACTTGATTGAATCAATGTAGGCTCTATTAGTGCCCGAACACGCACTCAAAAGCAATGCACAACTACATAACAATAAACTAAGTGAACATTTATTCATGGCGCAACTTTACTGTAGGTACCTGCTAGGCACCACGAGAAGATACATGAATAAAAGCCGCTTTATTAAAGCGGCTTTTATATATTGATGCTTATCTACCAGATGGTAGGTAAGTATAAGTAACAGGAACCGTTACAGTCTGAGTAATTGTTTGGGTGCCTGAAACGGTAACAGTGTTTGTATTAGTATTGGTTGTGCCTACACACACACCATCTACTAATAAATCGTTATCGTTACATGTAAGCGTTTGAGTTGCCGTTACAGTAACTGTTGTAGGTGGAGTTGTCACAGTATTTGTCGTTGTAGTCGTTGGCTGACATACACCGTCAATCAAAACTTCATCTTCATCACAAGTAAGTGGAGGAGTTGTACTAGTTACCGAAACCGTGACTGTGTTTGTAGGAGGGTTAGTAATTGGCACACATTCGCCATTTATTAACTCTTCGCCTTCGCCACACTCTTCGGAGCCGCCACCACCGCCGCCGTTAGATCGACCACGGTTGTTAGTTACAATACCCGCGATAACCCCACCAACTACACCAGCAGTAACAGCTGTAGTTACAGTAACACCACCAACGCCACCAGCTCCCGCTCCGCCTTCTCCATCTTGAGCGCTCGCCCCCGTGGCCAAAGTAGCAGCTGCAAATAATGCAAGAATTGACTTTTTCATAATAGTCCTTTTGATAGATATAAACTCGGAAACTGATAATACTACTTTATGCTAATGCATTTTCTTTGATTTGACTACAATATAATCAACAGAATTAGATTGTTTAGTGTATCAGCCCTTGTTGAGCAAGGGAAATAATTTCCTTATCACCAACAATAAAATGATCCAACACGTCTACATCGATCGTTTGCATTGCAGTTTTGATCGCTCTTGTGATCGCAATATCTGCATGACTGGGTTCCGCGATGCCAGAGGGATGATTATGCACCAATATTACCGCAGCAGCGTTATCACGCATAACTTGTTTAACCAACTCTCTTGGGTATACCGCTGCTGCATTAATGGTACCGACAAACATTACTTTAAAGTTTATGAGCTGGTGCTGGCTATCTAACATCATCATGGCGAACTTTTCTTGTTCGCAATCTCGTAATGTGGCGCTGAGGAAGCGCTTGGTATCTTCCACATTGGTAAATGCATTTTGACGCTTTAAGGGCATTTCCAAATAGCGCCTGAATATTTCAAATGCAGCTTGAAATTGGGCATATTTACATTCTCCCAAGCCACGCACTTCCATAAATGTGTTTTTTGACGCACTCACCAACTCTCTCACCGAACCCACGTGTGATAGTAGCTCTATTGCCAGCGACAGGGCATTTTTACCAGCTACGCCCCGACCTAGCATCACAGCAATTAATTCAGCGTCACTGAGTTTTTCAACGCCGTTGTTTAGCAACTTTTCTCTAGGCCGCTCTTCTGATGGCCAGGATTTGAGCGACATTATTAATATCCCCTACCTTAAATTGATGTAGACATTATCAATTAGGGCCGCAGAATTTAACTGAGCGAAAGCACGGCTTATGAACCGAGTGAGGCTATGACATGAATTTCACAACATGATAGGCTTTAGTTAATAAACCAAGATGAATGTCTCATGTCTTTACATAATAAAAATGTGCTTTTAGGTGTTACCGGTGGTATTGCTGCCTATAAAGCCCCTGATCTTGTTAGAAAGCTCACTGCGCTGGGTGCTAATGTTCGCGTTGTACTCACCAAATCAGCCGCTGCTTTTGTTAGCTCAATGTCACTTCAAGCAGTGTCGGGTAACCCTATCCATTCCGACCTGCTAGACCCAGATGCAGAAGCAGCAATGGGCCATATAGAGCTAGCCAAATGGGCAGACGTTTTGTTAGTTGCCCCTGCAACAGCCAACACTATCGCCAAATTCTCCCATGGATTGGCCGACGATTTGCTGTCTACTTTATACCTAGCCACCAGCGCACCGGTATTCATCGCACCGGCAATGAATCAGCAAATGTGGAAAGCACCTGCTACTCAAGCCAACCTACATAATTTGTCATTACATGGTGTTACCTATATAGGTCCGGCTAGTGGTGAGCAGGCATGCGGAGATGTTGGTGCGGGTAGAATGGAAGAACCACAAGATATCGCACATTTCATTAATGAAGCGCTCGGTGAAAAAACAGTACCGTCGCTGAATGGCTTGCGTATTTTAATTACTGCTGGGCCCACGCGGGAGCCTCTCGACCCCGTGCGATTTTTGTCAAATCACAGCTCAGGTAAAATGGGTTTCGCCTTGGCAACGGCAGCACAACAAGCAGGCGCAGACGTGACTATTGTAGCTGGTCCAGTGAGTTTGCCAACGCCAAAAGGTTGTAACCGCGTTGACGTTGTTACTGCCGACGAAATGCTCGCAGCCTGTTTGGCACACTCAGAGAGGTCTGATATTTTTATCGCTACAGCGGCAGTAGCTGATTACAAAGCCTCCACAGTAGAAAATAATAAAATTAAGAAAAACGGAGATGAGTTAACACTTACTTTTGTAAAAAACCCTGATATTCTAGCTACGATATCTAGTCAAAAAATTCGTCCGTTTTGCGTTGGCTTTGCCGCTGAAAGTCAAAATGTAGAGCAGTATGCTCGTGGCAAAATGGCAAATAAAGGCCTAGATATGATTGCAGCAAATGATATCACTGTAGAAGGGCTAGGCTTTAACAGTGACAGCAATGCACTTCATGTCATATGGTCAGATGGAGAGGAGCATCTCGCTCCAATGAGTAAAGCAGATCTATCAGTTGCCTTACTTTCTTTAATCGCGCAGCAATACAAAAAATAAATAATGACATGCTTAGTCATGTCGATAATAAGAAGCATACAACATGAGGTTTAGCGATAGCTTAACCACTTTGGATCACGGACATTATGTCCGATTTGCGGAGGAAATATACTGGCCATGCCTGCTGTAAAAAAAACCAATAGAAAAGCGCAGATATTGCAAGCCTTAGCCGGTATGCTAGAAACCAGCCCAGGCCAACGCATTACGACGGCAAAATTAGCTGAAAAAGTTGGAGTGTCAGAAGCTGCACTTTACAGACACTTCCCAAGTAAAGCGCGAATGTTTGAGGGGCTAATAGAGTTTATCGAAGACACCTTGTTCACTCGTATCAATAAAATAATTAACGAGGAAAAAGACGCGGTTGTTCGCTGCCAACTTATTCTTCACCTCATTTTAGGCTTTGCTGAAAAAAACCCCGGTATTACTCGAATTCTGAATGGTGACGCGTTAATGGGCGAACAAGAACGCCTTCGTTCTCGCATTGCAAAGTTGTTTGAGCGTTTAGAAACCCAGCTTAAACAGGTACTCAGAGAAAGAAAGCTAAGAGAGGGTAAAGGCCTCTCTGCGGATGAAGCGACCATTGCTAATATGTTGATCTGCTATACAGACGGCCGCATCAATTTGTTTATTCGCAGTGGCTTTACCCGTAAGCCTACAGAACAATTTACCGAACAATGGCAAACATTTAAGCCGCTGTTTATGTAACTTGTCTTGGCTATAACGCCCGATTGTAATATTTGTTTGTGTAAGCCTTACAGAAAACTGTAAGGCTTTTTTATTTTACCGAATGTGAGTCTTAATCAAATTTCACTGCATGCAGCTAATCGCATAGCTCCATCTTCAGACAAGAGTATAGAGCCACCTCGCAATACATTAATGAGTAATTCTCCGCTTTCTACAAACCATGAAGATTGAGGAGCTCCTGGAAGGTTAATCCACTCTTTTGCTACCCACTCATTGTTCTCATCTCTGAAGAGTTTGAAAATCATGCCGCTGTTCGATCCCAAATGCGCTAAACCGGTAGTCGCTATAATTTCATTTCCTAGTTGATAGATGTCCTCAACATTAGCCGATAGCACTTTTGCTTGTGTTCCATCGTCGCCAATAAATACTATTTCCCCACCCCATTCACCTCGACTCGCACCGACTAGCCACCCGCCAGTGACTTTAAGCGCAAGATCTGGGATTTGTTTTAGTGGGGTTTTGTGTTCGACCATATTTTCAGGGGTAACTTCTATCACCTCTTTTCCACTTAATATCTGATCGGTTTCATCACGTGCCCCATACCCCAAGACATGGGTGTCATAGCCAAGGCCAATCAATTTTTCTAGGTTGTCACCCTTATAGAGCTTTGTACCTTGATCCTCTTCTAATTGAGACAAAGCGACGGTTTCGCACATTTTTTGCGTGAGATATTCAGTGTGCATCATTGAGTAATATGAGGGAAAATCTGACTGATTTTCAGAAAGCTCTATCGGTGCATTTATGCCTTCAATCGCGTCTTTGGCGGCCATTCTAACCGGTGGATACCAGTGGCTATCACGAATTAGCTCGAGTGCTATCAGCGCTTTTTTCGATTGCAGCTCCGCTAACGATTGAGCGGCTAAAATATTCAGCACCACATCATTGTCATTGTTGAGCATTGATATCAAATGTTCTTCTGCAATGGGGTTCCCTATCTTTCCGAGCGCCCGAACCACAACCTGTTTTAGCTCAAAATTGTCGTGTTGTAACAATGCTAAAAGCACAGGTGCAGCAGACTTTGCTCGATGCCCATTTTTGGTAAGTTCAAATATCATGTAGGGATCAGGTGCTCTCGCTATAGCCTCAATATGTAGTTCAATACCTCTGTCTGTTCCTATGCGAATCAGAGCATTGTTTATTGTTGGTTCAAACCCTGGTTCGTTTTTTAATAGAGTAGTTAGAGTAGATTCTGCAATTAGAGCATCGCTTTCCATAAAAGAGAGAATATTGATTGCTCCAACACGCGCTTCGTCAGATAAAGATTCATCGGTAATTACTTCTATGACAGATTCTACCAATGAGTTTTTCTCCACATCTAATTCAGAAATTAACACCCCAAAGGTATAAACGTAGTTCTCAGGGCATTCTGTTTTGCATCGAATAAAATCCACAATGAAAGGAACG
>JALUXV010000172.1 GCA_027013165.1 Alteromonadaceae bacterium | reverse complement strand
AGGGCCAGGAAGACACTGTTGTGACGATTTCTGGGACGAACTTGTTCGGCTATGGGAGCTCTGTGGCACAAGTGCTGCTTGCGAATGTGAGCGCGACGGTTGTGAACAGCAGCAACACTGAGATTGTTGTCGTTGCTGGTGCAAGTGGTATGACGTCTATGCTGAGTGTTGACATTATTGCTGATACTTCTGCGCTCGTGACGAGCTCTGGGGCGTGGCAGTATGTTGCGCCGGGCGTTATTTCGTCTGTGAGCCCATCACTTGGGCACTACAAGACCCGCGTGACGATTGCTGGTACTGGCCTGTTGAGCGGTGGCACCAGCTTGTCGGAAGTTACGCTTGCTGGCATTGAGGTTGACCAGATTGTGTCTGCCAGCAACACTGAGGTTGTTGTGATTGCTGATGCGAGCAACAACGCTATTGTGGACGGCGACGTTGTTCTGCTGTCGTCCAACGGTGCGTCTGTGACTGGCAGCGATGCTTTCAACTACACTGCACCAGGCGTTGTCTCCTCCGTGACCCCTTCGAGCGGCCAGGTTGGCACTCGTGTTGTTATCAGCGGGAGTGGGCTGCGCGCTGGCTCCTCTGGTGTGACGAGCGTTAGCCTTGGAGGCGCTTCTGCCATGATTGTGAGTGAGAACGACACGACAGTTGTTGTGATTGCTGCGAGTAACAGTGCTGGTGTTGTTGATGTTGTTTTGACGACATCGAGCGGCGCTGAGGTGACTGGCAGCGACTCGTTTACGTACTTGACAGCGGGGACTGTGTCGTCTGTGACACCGTCGTCTGGTCAGTTTGGCACGCGCGTGACGATTGCGGGCACGCTGCTGCTTGGTGGCGGCTCGAGCGTGACGAGCGTGACGCTGAACGGAACGGCTGCAAGCGTTGTGAGCGCGACGAACACTGAGATCGTTGTGATTGCCCAGAGCGGTGCTGCTGGTTTGGGCGACGTTGTGATTGTTTCTGATAGCTCTGCTGTTGTGACGAGCACGAACGGATGGACACAGCTTGCTGACGGTGTGATCAGCGCAGTCTCGCCATCTAGCGGGCAGATTGACACCGTTGTGACGATTACTGGCAGCCGGCTGCTTGGTGGTGGTAGCGACATTGCGAGCGTGATGCTGGCGAATGTGAGTGCAACCTATGCCACTGGCAGCGGGAACGACACGCACGTGACAGTGGTCGCGCAGATGGGGCCTGCTGGGCAGAACGGCAGCGTGACGCTTGTGTCGACGAGCGGCGCTATTGTGACGCTTGAGAATGCATTTGAGTATGTTGCGCGAGGCAGCGTTGATGATGTGAGCCCATCTGTTGGTTCTGAGGGCACGATTGTTGTGATCAGCGGAACAGATCTGCTGAGTGGCGGCGCCAGTGTTGCGAGCGTGACCCTTGTTGGGACAGCGGCAACTGTTGTTGCTGGCGGGAACGACACGCGGATTGTTGTTATTGCTGGCTCTCGCATGAGCGCTGGTACTGGGGATGTTGTGATTACGTCTGACACTGGCTCTACGACTGTGTTGGAAGATGGTTTCCAGTACATTACACCGCCTGTGATTTCTGCTGTGAGCCCGTCGAGTGGGCAGTTTGGTACTGTTGTGACAATCAGTGGCACAAGCCTTCGTAGCGGCGGCAGCAATGTGACGAGCGTGCGACTGGCTGGGACTGAGGTTTCAGAGATTGTGAGCGAGAGCAACATCCGTGTTGTTGTTGTTGCGGCATCTGGAACAGCTGGTACTGGTGCAGTGCTCGTTACGTCTGACTCTGGCTCGTTTGTTGAGCGTGCGTCTGGGTTTACATACATCAGCGAGGGTGTTATTTCGTCTGTGTCGCCAACCAGCGGCCAGCTCGGTAGCACTGTGACGATCCGCGGCAGCAACCTGCTTGGAGGCGCTTCCTCGCTTGCGTCTGTGTCGCTTGCTGGTGTTGGAGCTGGGCAGGTTGTGAGTGCAAACAACAGTGTTGTGATTGTTGTTGCTGCTTACCGCGGAACTGGTGGCACTGGGGATGTTGTTTTGACGGCAACGACTGGCGCCATTGTGAACCTTACGAACGGGTTTGAGTACCTTGTGCCCGGGAACATCACTGCTGTGTCGCCTGCGATTGGTCAGTCTGGGACCCGGGTTGTGATTGACGGCGACCGCTTGCTCGGAGACGGCACGTCTGTTTTGAGCGTGACGCTTGCTGGCGTTGCAGCGACTGTGACTGGCGCTAGCCAGAACCAGATCAATGTGACGGCTGCGGCGAGCAGTGCTAGGAGCGGCGACATTGTTGTTACTAGCAACACTGGTGTGCAGGTTGTGCAGGAAGATGCATGGGAATATGGAGTGCCTGGGGCTATTGAGGGCTCTGACCCGACACGTGGTGTTGGCGGCAGCAACGTGCTGATCTACGGCAACAACCTCCGCGGCTCTGGCAACAACGTTGTGAGTGTGAGCTTGTCTGGTGTTGCTGCGACGATCGTTGAAGAGACCAATTCGTATGTGATTGTCCTTGCTGGTGATGGAACGGCTGGTGCAGCTGGCTCGATTACGCTGACTGCAGACACTGGCGCTGTTGTTACACGCGGCTCTGCGTGGACATATGTTGCACCTGGCAACGTGACTGACATCAGCCCATCACAGGGTACTGGTGGCACAGTTGTGACGATTTCTGGCAACGGTCTGCGACTTGGAGGCGACAATGTTGTATCTGTGACACTTGCTGGCATCCCTGCGACGATTTTGTCTGAGAGTGATAGCGCTGTTGTTGTTCGTGCACAGGCGTCGTCGTCGCTGTCAAACTTTACTGGCGACGTTATTATCTCAAGCGACAACGGTGCTGTGATCAATGTGACTGACGCGTTCATGTATGTTGCATCAGCAAGCATCTACAGTGTTGAGCCTTCGACAG
>JALUXV010000171.1 GCA_027013165.1 Alteromonadaceae bacterium | reverse complement strand
TTGAACTTGGGTTTGTGTTTCAGTACCCGTTGTATTTGTGCTTGTCGGGATCCTCACGCCTGTTATAACCCCTGCCGCCTCGATCGCTGCTTCGGTGACAGCTTGAGAAATAATTAACTGATTCTCAACAAGTACCTCAGGGTCGTTTTTGGCATTTGAGGTTCTAAAACGAGTTGGCGTATCACGAATAACAACAATTGAAGCCTCCCCATCACCTGAAAAATGCAACGAATTAATATTGTTCCAATCTGCCTCAAAAGCAGGATCAGTAATTACCCGCCATATTGGATCACCTGCATTTTGCAATCTATCAATTAATGCATTAAGTGAACTTTTATTTTTCACTAAGCCTTCTAGCGCCAACTGACTGGTAGCTGTTATAGGCATATCATTTCTCAATGCTTCTAGCTCATTAGCCAGATTCAAATTTGCCCCTTGAAAGCTGGTGTTATCAAAGGTTCTGGTAAGTGTTCGCGTCGAAACATCAGCACCAACCTTAGCGGCTAGCGCTGTGAGCTCTTGTTGCAGGTTCTGTGAATACTGGCGCCACAATTGAACACGCTGATACTTACGTTCCAAATTTAAGGCAACTAATTCAGCATTGATTAATTGCTCCAACGCGCTCCAATCTAAATAGAATGTGGGCAGATTTATTCTTTGATAAGCCGCAACAACGTTAGATACTTTAGCCAGTGTATCCACCTCAATTGTTGTAAACGACCGTATTGTTGAGCTGATAAACAGTGAATTACAGGTGTTAACCACAAGCCTAGTATCATTGACTAGGATATCTAAACCATTGCAATCATTTTCACTAAAAATAAACTCAACAGTGTATGAGCGCATGCGGGCAAGTATTGCGTCTTTATCCACCATAAAAGGCTGTCTTACTACATCGATTGCGGTAACTTCTTTTATGCGATTAGCATCGGTGACGTAGGCACTCCCCTGTATGGGGTCTTGCAGAACTTCTATTTTTGTTACATCAACAGACGAACACAATACTGGGTCTACCGAAAGCCGGTGACATTGGCTTGCCACTTCTTGAACATAAATTGTTCGATAAATTTGTAGGTACAGTGTGAGTGCATTTAGCGCTTCTTCCGATGAATCAAGAAAATCTCGGTATTGCTTGTTCAAGCACTTGATATATTCGTTGAGGTCATTCATTACTTCACCGTCATTACTACTGCGGTCAAAACAAGCGTAAGTCGACGGATTGAGTTTGTCGGGCTGCCCTTCCAATAGTGCAAGTGCATCTTGATATAATGTCGCTGAAGCTAAAGCCATCTCAGTTTTCATCTGCAATGTGTAGTCTGCGCCTTTTTGCAATGAATACAAATCTTGCAACATGGCTTCCACTTTTCGGTCAGATAATGGCTGCTCTATGCTCGGATTATGCTCAAATACATCTACGGTTATATCTAACGTAGTGGTTGCACATCCCGCCAACAAACACAATATTCCTGCTATAGCAAAAAGTTGGTACTTGGTTTTCATAGCGCACTCTCCGTTAGTGAGAGCATGCGTTCAATTTCCCCTCTAAGCTCACTAAACTCGGATGACACGTTTGCTTGGGTCACTCCTTCTTCGGCCGATAGCGTCGCTCCACTGTTCGACAAACTCGTCGAAATCAGTGTGAACATACGAGCCAAATGCTGCTCTTCGTCAGCTAGAATTTGTACGTCTTGAAGGGATTGCCTTGTCATAATTTCAGATAAAGTAAAGATTGACTTTCCCACCTTATTTGAATCTGCAATAGACCCAATATGTTTCAAGGTTTCACTGGGATCAGAAGAAAAAGCAATGACAAATTTTTCTCCTGAATGAAACAAAGTCTTGTTTGAGAGCGGATCGAACTCTATTTCTTTTGCCCCATTAGGTAAGGGAGTCGCTTCACCGGGCACCGCCCGAACCCGCTTTAAAGCAATTAACAGACGACTTATTTCCTCTTCGGTCGCCATTGGGTCACTCGCCGCGTTGAGATAAGCTTGATAAGCCTTTCGATAAGCCTCATCAAAGGCACTATCTAGTGCTTCTTCTTCAAGAAGTTGTTTAGGACCAAAATCATCCCCAGTGCCATAAAGGCGATCTACAGCCTCTCTTGGAAACCAGCCAGATTCATATTTAGCAACACCATAATCGCCATCTGCCTTTATAGTTACGCGGTAATAATTGGTATTTTCACCACTGGCCACCGCTAGGTAAAACACTTCTTGCACTTCCATATCAGGAATGACAGTACATGCGGATAAAAGCATGAAAAAGGTAGAGGCTAGCGTGGCAAAAATGAGGTGTTTCAGGCGCAAAAGAAAAGCCAAGTGTTTACTAGATAACACTCTCATAATGAACTCCATTTCAATTACTGATTATTATTTATACAACCATACGGCATTTTTTGTTAATAAAAAACCCAAACTTGTATAATTATCCATCAATACACAGTGATGAAGTCGCTGGTATTAAGTGAAAATTTGAAGTAGCTTTAGTGTGATACTGTTTTATTGCAACAAGGCGCTGAATGACCGCATATAGACCTCTTTTCAAATACATAAAGAATCACGATGTATTATTTACCGAGCTAGCCATGATTAGAAATGGTTACGCTGAAAGTCTTGGTATGCACAACTTTCAATTTCACAAGACTCCCAAGTTTGTCGCCGAGAATGGTAAAAGGTTATCAATAGAGCCAGAGAGAAGTATTGTGGTAAATCATTACCGCGATTTAGCGGGAGTAAAAACCACCCTGCAAAAAGCCATTAATGGATTTTACATAATCAATAACAGTGATATTGGCTTTAGATATCCAACGGCTGCCATTGCCGGAAACCAAGCTCCATTCATTAAACGCTTCCGCTCTGAATACTTTCACGAAGCAGATGAAAAACG
>JALUXV010000170.1 GCA_027013165.1 Alteromonadaceae bacterium | reverse complement strand
AAGAAGATACGGTTATAGACTTAAAGCATGCCACCATTTTGCCCGGTTTGATGGATATGCACGTGCATTTGTCATCTCAACACGGTGGCCCCACTACTTACCTAGAGCGCTTTACACTAAACGAAGCCGACCGTGCACTGCGTGCAGCCGACTACGCACTAACCACATTAGATGCCGGTTTTACTACGGTACGTAATCTTGGTGACAGCTACAACGAAACCATTGCCCTTCGTAACGCCATAAATCGCGGCATAGCCCAAGGGCCGCGCATTTATACAGCGGGTAAGTCTATTGCGACAACCGGTGGCCATGCTGATCCTAGCAATGGTATGTCACACATGTTGCGCCCTGACGTTGGCCCTGAGCAGGGTGTAGTCAACGGAGAAGTAGAAGCCCGCGAAGCTATTCGCTCCCGTTATCAAAACGGTGCTGATCTAATCAAGATTACTGCCACGGGTGGTGTATTGAGCGTGGCAAAAAGCGGTCAAAACCCGCAGTTTATGATGGATGAACTTAAAGCCATTGTTGAAACAGCAAAAGACTATGGAATGACAGTGGCTGTGCATGCTCACGGTAAAGAGGGAATGGAGCGGGCGATTATTGCCGGCGTAGATTCCATAGAGCACGGTACCTACATGGACGAAGAAACCATAGCCCTAATGATTGAACATGGAACCTACTATGTGCCAACTATCTTAGCGGGCAAATTTGTTGCCGATAAAGCAAAAATCGACGGCTACTTTCCCGCCATTGTTCGTCCAAAGGCCGCCGCCATTGGCCCACTAATACAACAAACCTTTGCTAGAGCCCACGCTGCTGGTGTAAACATCGCCTTTGGTACCGACAGTGGAGTATCGGCCCATGGTGATAATGCACAAGAATTTGCCTTGATGGTTGAAGCAGGAATGTCAGAAGCTGATGCCATACTTAGCGCCACGGTAAACACGGCAAATTTGCTTGGGATCAGCGACTTCTTAGGCACCATAGAAGTAGGTAAATTAGCCGATATCATCGCAGTAACAGGAAACCCACTTGATGACATTACACTACTTGAGTCTGTGAGCTTTGTAATGAAAGACGGTGTGGTTCACAAACTGTAACTAGACCTAAACACTTTACGTATGCTGGATAGTGTCACTATCCAGCCCCTTCATACACTTTCACTGCTTATTACTGTTATTACCTTCCTTTACAACAAATTTGTCTAAAAGAAGTGCACAAGACTATTTGATAATAATTATCACTTGCAATAATGTAATTAGTAGGAGGTGATTCTATGAATCAAGACGCACTTTGCCCAGTGTACCGAAAATGGTTGTACAAGAACGTTCACAGTGCTCGATTACACCGCACCGAAATGCTGCAACAAGCACAAGGCTTATGTAAGAAAAGAGACTTTCACGCCGCAAGTAGTGTGTGCTCTTGTGCCTATGAAATTGCGAAAGTTATTCTTTTAACGCCATTCGACACAGAGCAGGACCAGTCTCATATTAGGCAGGACTATTTTACCTACGTAACCTTGTGTATTTATTTGGCTGGTATTTTTGAGCGAACGGGAAATGTTATACAGAGCAGGGAGTTACTCTCTGATTGCAAAAAACAACTGTTAGCTTTGCTGCCACTGCATGCTGTACAACCACAAAACTGCGAAGTCATCAGCAAGCTTTTACATGTATTAGAACAGGCAGAGAATCAGTCTACGTACTCTGTAAACACTAACTATATGCACTAGCAAAAAATAAGCGAAGGAAGTGTAATGACTCACAAGCCTATTGAAGACAACAACGAATATATTTCAATAGAAGTGAAAGCTTCAGCCCTCAGCAGAATGCTTGGCGGGCATAACCTTCACTTAACCGACATTCATTGTTCGTGTAGTGAAAACAAAAGAAAGTTGCAGTACCTATTGTTGAAAGCCGTGAACAATAAATAACTCTAGGGGAATAACTACTCTCTAAGATTTGCCTTTTTGAATAACAAACTGGTAGGGCATTGCTTCGGTTTGCGATGCCACCAACGTGTGATCCATAAAGCGGCAAAAGCTAGGAATATCGCGAGCGGTGGACGGGTCATCAGCACTGATTGCCAAGGTTTCTCCCTCTGCCATTTTGCGAATAGCCAATCGCACCATCATAACAGGCTCAGGGCATCGCAATCCGAGTGCATCTAAATGGGTTGTGGCGCTGTTAAACAACGCCTCAAAATCAGATGCCATAGGTTTCGCGATACTTATTGATAGCGCTAATTTGCTCGTCGTGACCGCCCAGTTCGGTGAGATAGTCAACAACGTCAGCTAAGCTCACAATCGAGATAACCGCAGTACCAAAGTCACGCTCAACCTCTTGAATAGCCGACAGTTCGCCTTTACCGCGCTCTTGACGATCAAGGGCAATAAGCACACCTGAAAGCGTGGCTTGTTGCTGTTCGATGATAGTCATAGACTCGCGAATTGCCGTACCCGCGGTAATAACGTCATCCACCAGCATTACTTTGCCTTCAAGAGGACTACCTACCAAATTACCGCCTTCACCGTGAGTTTTAGCCTCTTTACGGTTAAAGCAATAAGGCACATCTTTGTCGTGATGGTCGGCAAGAGCTACTGCGGTTGTAGTTGCAATGGGAATACCCTTGTAAGCGGGGCCAAACAACAAATCGAACTCAACGCCAGCGTCCATTAATGCGTCGGCATAGTAGCGCCCAAGCTTTGCTAAATCGCCACCGCGATTAAACAAACCCGCATTAAAGAAGTAGGGGCTTACGCGACCAGATTTTAAAGTAAACTCACCGAATTTAAGTACACCACGCTCTATGGCAAATGCAATAAATTCGCGCTGAAACGACTTCATGATGACTCCTTACGCCAATGCAGCTTTTTGTATATCGAAAAGTTCGCGTAATCCGTGTTTCGCAATGGTTAGCATTTCGTCCATTTCTTCAAAAGAGAACGGTTCGCCTTCAGCAGTACCTTGTACCTCAATGAGCTTGCCCGTTTCTGTCATGACTACGTTCATGTCAGTTTCTGCTTCTGAATCTTCCGTGTATTCCAAATCAGCAATAGGCGTACCTTCGTAAATACCTACTGATAATGCAGCAATCATGTGCTTAAGTGGGTTAGCCTTCAAAATACCTTTCGCACGCATGTAAGTCAGTGCATCTACTAGCGCAACGCACGCACCAGTAATAGACGCAGTACGCGTACCGCCATCGGCCTGAATCACGTCGCAGTCCAACGTAATGGTATTTTCACCAAGCAGCTTTAAATCTACCGCAGCGCGCAGTGAACGAGCAATTAAGCGTTGGATTTCTAGCGTACGGCCACCTTGCTTACCGCGTGCAGCTTCACGACCACTGCGCGTGTGGGTAGCGCGTGGTAGCATGCTGTATTCAGCGGTGATCCATCCTTTACCTTGCCCTTTCATAAAGCGAGGCACGCCTTCTTCAACCGTTGCGTTACACAAAACTTTGGTGTTACCAAACTCTACCAACACTGAACCTTCAGCGTGACACGTATATTGACGAGTAATAGTAACCGGACGAATCTGGCTGGCGGTTCTGCCGCTTGGACGCATAGTGTTCTCCACAACGTAAATGCTTTAAATAGGGACGTGTTCTTTCTATTTATTTGAAACAACACAATAGGTGCCAAGTATAACCCACTAATGCTGTGTGTTAAAAACCAACTTTTACCCAATTACATATCCCTAATTGCTGCTTTTAGGCTACTATTGTCGTTTACGGGCGCCAGCCAGCTATTTAAACCATACAAGTTTGACCGCAACCTTGTTTTTCTGGTGCTTATCACACAAAGGTAATTAAATGATTTACAGCATGACCGCGTTTGCGCGCACCGAAACCAAAAAAGAATGGGGCTCTGCCGTCTGGGAAATTCGCTCGGTTAATCAGCGCTTCTTAGAAACCTATTTTCGCCTTCCAGAACAATTTCGCTCGTTAGAGCCTGTACTCAGAGAACGTTTTCGCGAGCGTTTAGCGCGAGGCAAAGTGGAGTGTGCGCTACGATTCAGTGCCAATGATGCCGCAGTAAGTAAACTTAACCTTAATGAAACCCTAGCTAAGCAGGTATTAAACGCGGCTGAATGGGTGCAATCTCAAGGGCAGTCTTCTGGCGTTAACCCATTAGATGTACTCCGTTGGCCGGGCGTTATTGCCGCTGAAGAAGCTGACATGGATGCCATTCACGCCGACGTAATGGCCGCTTTTGACCAAGCGCTAAATGACTTTATTGCTGCACGAGCATCAGAAGGTGACGCCCTTAAAGCCATGATAGAACAACGCCTAGATGCCATTACTCAAGAAGTGACTGTAGTGACTGAACGCATGCCTGAGGTGATGGCATGGCAACGAGAGAAAATTCAAACCCGTTTCGAAGAAGCCAAAATAGAGCTCGACGAAGGGCGTTTTGAACAAGAAATGATTCTACTAGCCCAAAAGGTAGATGTAGCCGAAGAGTTAGACAGGCTCAACGCTCACGTTGCAGAAACGCGTAAGATCCTTAAGAAAGGCGGTGCCATTGGTCGCCGATTAGACTTTATGATGCAAGAGTTTAATCGCGAGTCAAACACCCTTGGCTCAAAGTCTATCAGCAAAGACATTACTCAGTCTGCGGTTGAGTTAAAGGTGTTGATTGAGCAAATGCGAGAGCAGATACAGAATATTGAGTAACAACTATTAGAGTCAAAACATCTCCGCCAGAGCCCAGTAACACTGGGCTTTTGTGTTTTTAGCATCCAAATTATTTTGATTAATTTAGGCCAAAAACACAAAAAAGTGGTAGTGCGAGTGGTAGTTCGGTAGTGACCCACTAGCCGAGTCACCAATGTCGTCCAAATAACCCTAATATTTTGTAGGATATAATGTTAACCGAAGCGCAACTAAAATCTATCATCGAATCACGCTATTCACATGCTGAGCGTTTAGAGCGTCTTTATGAAATGAATCTAAAAAAGCCACTTTGCGCCAGTCTCTCTGGACGATAAAAGGTCGCACGACCAATACCTACAAATAGGCAGGCCTTTACGATACTTAGTCCCGCATCAACTTCTTTTAACACCCCGATGATCTGAGATCCTGTGCAACGTGATTTTTTTATAGTCGTCTCCTGCATTAATCATTGCATAGAACTCAAATTAAGTCTGTCTCAGTTTAGGGGTAGTGGACATTACAGCATCGGTAACTAGTAGAATGGCAACAGCGATCCGCTGTACTTTGTTAAAGTTTTTCATAATTCACACCTCTGGTTTGGTTACAAAGGAGCGTAAGTAATAAATTAAGTAGGCTTCTGGCTAAAACTTTAAGAAAATTTGAGGACTTTTAAACCCAAAACGGTAATAAAGTTCCGAAAAGATTGGCTGTTTTTGTTTTCCACGGTAGTTTGTTACCTTTTTAGGGTTTGATTTTATGTTTTAACGGTAGAATTCTACCGAAATACTGTTACTATTAATTTGAAAACGGTAATAAACTACTGGGGGAGTAATGCAAACAGTTACATTGCAGTTATTCAATCAAGGTCAATGGTGGGACGCAGCCACTTTGAGCTTCTCTGGAGAACAGCTCAGTGACAGTTGTTCACTATGTTATGAGCCTGAATACATTACTGCAGTAGCAAGCTATGACATTAAAGACTGTTGGGCATGTACGGTTAATGCTCCAATTAGTATCATTCCTCAAGATTATTCCAAGTGGCCAGCGTTACTAGATGATATTTTACCTGTTGGTAAATCTCGTGATTGGTGGCTTAAATATCTTAATGTCAGCCGTTCCAACGAATTTCAGCAAAACTATGCGCTGCTCACACATGCTTGTATGTCACCAGTTGGTAATTTACGAATAAAAGAGTCTGTAACGATAGAGAATAGTAGGGATCCTCGTCGTTTTCCCATAGAAGACGTTATTTCATTGCAATATGACTTCTTAGAGTATGCTAATGAACAAGGTGCTGCGGTTGGGGGAGCAACTGGAGCTGGTGGTGTTGCACCAAAATTATTACTAATGCTTGAAGATGACAGTGTGTATATTGACGGGGATTTTGCCGGAAAGCCAATGACTGCAACAGCATACTTAACAAAGTTTGCTAGAAATAAGCGTACAACTCGAGACAATAACATTCTTAAAGCTGAAGGTGTTTTTTATCAGGCTCTTAGTCAGCTCCTACAAGACACTAGCGTTAAAACAATCGAAACCGATAAGTTAAGAATATTAGAAGATAAAGAAAGTGGCCAAGTCAGTTTATGGCTGCCGCGCTTTGATGTCGGATTTGAAGATGGAGTTGTAACAAGAATCGGTTTGGAGAGCATCTATTCAATCATCGATGCGGAACCTGGCAGTTATCAAGAGCATTTTTATGTTATGGAAACAGTTTGGCGAAGGATTTATTCTGCAACTCAAATGACCAAAAGCGAATTTGCAAAGCAATATGTTGTTAGAGATTTTTTAAATCTTGTCTTTGGCAATTCAGATAATCATGGCCGTAATATTTCATTTTTAAAATTTGATGGCGATATTCGTTTTGCTCCTATCTATGACTTTGCTCCGATGAAAGCAGATGAAGAAGGAGTAACCCGTTTATTCAAATGGGGAAGAAATTGTGAGCTCCGTGGACAAGTGAATTTTTCAAATGTTGCTGAGCAACTTTCCGATTTTTGTGAGCCAAAAGAAATGATTTTATTTTTGAATCAACTGACGGAAAAATTAATCGACTTGCCGGAGCTATTAGCAAAGTTAAATTGTCCTGATGAAATATTAAATTTCCCCGCGATTGGATTTAGCAACATAAAAAATAAATTAGTAGAGATGGGAGTTTATGATGGCTAGTTTGTCTGGTGAACAGCGGAAAGAAATTCTTGCGAAGCTGGAAAATGATGTCGCTAACAATGTTACCTCCATTGGTGAATTAGTTAAGCAAGTTCGCACACAATTGTATGGTATGACACAAACTCAATATGCAAAGTTTATTAAGGTGTCTGACAAAACCCTTAGGGATATTGAAAAAGGCAATACTGATCCAAGAGTCTCTGTGCTAAATAAGATTTTAGCCCCGGGGGGCTTTGAACTATCAGTTCGTGCGCTTCGACGTGAGATTTAATTTTGGCGACCGATGATGGCGATGTCGTCCCTGTTGAAGTCAAAAGTGGTAAACGTACAAGAGCAATATCGTGATGCCTTTGTATTTCACGCAGTATTTATCTCAGAGATGATGAATGGATAAAACTATCGTTTTACGTATCGCCTAAATGCCATTACCCCAACTCCAGCCAGTAGCAAAGCAAGTGGGGAAGGTGAAGTGACTTCACTGGTTACACTGCTTGAAGCAGTGCCTCGAACCAAAGCTACTCCGTAATCATCATAAGACCAATAATCAGCTTCGCCAGACCAAACTCGATAGCCTACGTATTGCCCTTTTTCTATTAGGTGAGCGTTGTTAAACAGGTAGTTTGTAGTCGCCTCAACTTGCACTCTTGCGGCGTTATTAACGCCATTTTCAAAAGTCTCATAGAACCACGCGTTGGTTGATTCCCATGGATCATCCACACAAGTTAGGCTCACGTCTTCATAGCAATGGCTATTCGTTTCACCAAACAAGGACATAAACGCTTCGCTTTCTGCACTTCCGTGACTGTAGCCCCAGGTATTTCCTTCACCTAAGTAAAGATTGTCTGTCGAAAGAGATACATCAAACAGGTTACCAATCAGGCTCGCCATCTCAAATTGAGTCGCCACACGCCAGCCTGAAGCTGCATATTGTGTTAATGCAGTAGAAATAGACATACCAATGGTTTCATCCCATTGCAACCACTCTAAGTTTTGATTGGAATCGGTAACTATGTTGGTTGTGGTATCTAACTCGTAGGCACCAATGGTAACAACTGAAGCGTTTAGATTAAACGATACCACTAGAGGTAGAAGTAGGGTACTCACCACTTTTTTCATTTGACCTTTCCTTAGTACTTTTTGTTATTGGGTAAATTATAAACAATTGAAAAATAAGAGTTATTTTTCGGAGGCGAAGATTAATAAATTCCCCTTTTTAAATCAAGTGGGTAGGTGAAGTGTGGTGTGTATAACTATTTCCAGAAGGTCAAAGCCCTCATCCTTGAGCCAGTTTATCGTTCGTCCATCAGAAACTAGACTCTTTGGCAGTAAAATTCAGTGTTCCTGTTAACTATGATTGTTGTGCCGATAGGGCATAACTTTTATAAGGAAATGCAATGAAAGAACTGATAGACAGTGAAATTATGGAAGTAAGTGGTGGTAGTCAGCAAAGCTACGATTTAGGGCACAGCGTGGGAAGCGCGGCACGCTATTTTTACGACAATGTAATGATGTCGAATAGATGGCTTGATCATCTTGCTGATGCTGTCGTTGGGGAATAAGCAGTCCATGAATTTAGATACTCATGCCACCCTAACAGCAGAAGAAGTTGACATGGTCTCAGGCGGGCACCCTATATTTGCCATTGCCGCAGCGTGGGGTTTAGCCGCTGAAGCCATGGACTTTGTCAATGGTGTCATCGACGGATTTAACGAACAATAGTAAGGAAAGTAGGCACGAGAAAGGTGCCTACTTTATATCACATGAAAAAATACACTATATATATAATAAACGCGTACTTGGTAGTAGCAGCGGTGTTGCTTGCCTACGATGTATACAAAAACAATGAGTTTGTTTCTTCACCATTCATGCATACATTGCTGCTACTGTGTATCTTCAAAGAAGTTTACTTACTGCGCAACCAAACAAAACCTTCACCGTCCAGCCAATCTGTAAAGTAATGTTAGCGGAGTACGTGGTTAAGAAATTCTCCATGTTGTGGTAATTGAGACACATGGTTGTCTACTTGTTGTTTTAACCCAGCCATAAAGCGTTGAAGCTCTTCATGGCTCATTTCATCGGCTACTCGATGGTATTGGCGAGGTGTTAGCCCTTGACCAAGCATTACTTGCGTCCATGAATCTACACGGAATATATCGCCATCGTCTAAAAACACGCGTCCAGTTTCTGCAAATAGAGCTATTTTATGTTGGAGGGATTTAGGTATATCCATGGTTTGACAATGTTGCCAAAACGGAGAGTCCATTCGATTAGTTACTTTATAGTGCATTACTATGAAATCGAGAATGGCGTCCATTTCGCTGTTAAATTTATTGTTGTATTCGTCTATTGCAGACTGGGTAATGCCATCGAACGGGAAGTTACGAAGTAATCTTATGATACCCGTCATTATCAAATGAATACTGGTAGATTCTAGCGGCTCGATAAAGCCACTAGCCAAACCTAATGCCACACAGTTTTTATTCCAACCTAATCTGCGTTTACCCGGTGTAAAACGTATAATTCGTGGGTCGTTTATTGGCGTACCAGTCACCTGAGCGGTAAGGGTTTCCTTTGCTTCGTTGTCGGTCATGTACTTAGAGCAATACACCAAGCCATTACCCACGCGGCTCTGTAACGGTATTTGCCAACGCCACCCAGCATTGTGGGCTACGCTTTTAGTGTATGGCCGAGGTGGCTCAACTGCTTCTGTTTGCATCGCCATAGCTGTGTCGCACGGCAGCCAGTGCTGCCAGTTTTCATAACCTGTATGCAATGCTTGTTCGATAAGTAAACCTTTAAAGCCCGTACAGTCGATAAATAGGTCACCTTCTATGACTTCTCCGTTTTCAAGAGACAACGAGGTGAGATAGCCTCGCTCTATACACTTATTCACCCCAGCAATGTTGCCCTCGATACGCTTTACCCCCGATTGCTCGGCAATGGTGCGTAAGAACTTACCGTAAGCGACGGCATCAAAGTGATAAGCAAAGTTGAGTGGCGCTTTGTCGCTGGTAGCAAATTTATTTTCAAGGGCGGCTTTTAGTTCAACGCAGTAGTCACCAAACTCTCCTCCAAATCCTAGCGACTGCGCACGAAGCCAAAAATGATGAAACTCTCCCGCCCAACATTCTCGACCTGTGATGCCAAATGAATGAATATAGCTATGGTCTTTTTCTCGCCAGTTTTCAAACGCTATACCCAGCTTATAGGTAGCTTGGGTTGCCTTCATGAATTGCTTTTCATCAATGCCGAGTAATTTATGCAATGTGCGAATGGGCGGAATGGTTGCTTCGCCTACACCTACAATACCAATGTCTTTCGATTCTACTAAGGTAACGCTTACCGATTTTCCAATAAGCCTCGACAGAGCTGTTGCCGCCATCCAGCCAGCAGTTCCTCCACCAGCGATGACTACTTTTTTAACCGCATTAGTATTGTCGTTGTTTCTTACTGACTCATTAACCATAGTATGTTTTACCGCGTTACTTGTTGTGCATTGCAACTAGTTGATCGAGAAGTTGCCTGTTGGTCGGAAGTCCAGCCATAAACTGAGGCCGTTGTTGCTCTAGTTGCTTTCGAATAGCCATGGCTTTTTTGGCTTCTGGCGTTGTGCTGAGCAAATGGTTTACCTGAGTGTGATACCCCATGCCGTAGAGCACGTATTGGTAACTCGCCGACGGAAAGATCTCTTCGTTTTGAATAAAGTCGAAACGACTAGGAGGTTGGTATTTCCATATTTCCAACATTTCTTTGAGTGAATCGGGGATACTCATAGGGTCGCGCTGTGCTAACCAATAAGGGTCGCTTCTCTCACTCAAAATATAGTGCAGTTTAAGGAAGTCGATGACTCGCTCCCAGCGATAGGTAAAGCGATCGTTGTACCGTTTTGATAAACGTTCCATGTGAAACATATCTTTCGGAAATTGTTCGTATAGCATGCGCAACCCCAATTCAATCATTGCGATTGCAGACGCTTCCAGCGGTTCAATAAAGCCAGATGACATACCCAAGCTTAAACAGTTCTTCACCCAAAATTGTTCTCTGTAGCCCGGTTCAAATGCAATTGACCTAACCTTACATTGGTCAATAGTAGCTTTTGATGCTCGCTCACCTACATGGGCAAGTAGGGTACTTTCTACTTGGTCACTAGAGGCAAATTGGTCGTTATACACCATGCCTACACCGCGACGATGTTGTAAACCAATGTCCCAGGTCCAACCAAAAGGTTTTCCGGTAGCAATGGTTGTGGATGATATGTCGTTGTCAGTGGCATCGTATGGCACTTGTACTGCCATTGCCCTATTGTTCATTAACACGCCCGACATGGAACGCCATTTAATATCGAAATGCTCGCCAATAAGTAAGGCTTTACCACCACTACAGTCAATGAATAGATCGCCCTTAATTACGTCGCCTTCATTGGTCGTCAGCGAAGCAATATTTCCATTCGCCGCACTATTAACCGAGCTGATATGTGCTTTTATATGGTTAACACCTAAGTTGGCCACGCAATGGCTTGTGAGTAATTGGGCAAGCGCAGTAGCATCAAAATGGTAGCCATAATTAAGTACATAGGCATAGTCAGGGGTTTTTACCTGTTTAGGCGCCTTTCCTGCATTGCACATTTCAGGTTGAATACAAAAGCTTTGCTCGAAGGTTTCTTCAGCGCATAAGTTTTGCCACTGAGCGTGAATGTCTATTTCAACGTAACCGGAAGGGGTAGTAAATGGATGCTGATATTGATGAGGTTTGTCGTCGTATTTCCAGCGACTAAATGTTGAGCCTTGTTTATAGGAAGCGTGACATTGGGTGATAAATTTAGACTCTTTGATGCCAATATCAAGCAAAGTGTCTCTTAGCGAGGGCCAAGAGCCTTCACCTACACCAATAGTGGATATTTCTGGAGATTCCACCAAGGTAACGTTAATTGCAGATGATTTTTGTAGTGATTGCTTCCCGAGTTTCGCAGCCAGTATTCCGGCACTTAACCAGCCAGCCGTTCCACCACCGACAATCACTACATTTTTAATAGATTGTTGACTCACATGCTTTCACTTTTGTTGTATTTAACATCAATATGACAAAAGTGCCCGCCAAAAAGCAACCTACTCTTGCTTTTTGGCGGGCAAGGCACACCACACTTTTTAGAACTTGTAGCGAACACCTAGTGCATATCGAGCACCAAGTTCGTCAATATTCCACACCATAGCGCTTGTTCTACCGTGACGACGACGATTCTCTTCAGTAATGTTTATACCTTCAAAGGACACTGTTAGGTCTTCCATTACTTCGTAAGAAACGCTGAAATCAATTTGAGAATAAGCTTCTGTATAGCCTGGTTCGTTCACATATTGAGACGTTGTATCTAGGAACTTATCACGCCAGTTATAAGCAATACGTGCTTGAATCTCATCCATTTCATACATCACGATGATATTCGCGGTATCACTTAATCCCACCAAAGCAAACTGAGTAATTGAAGGATCAGCGTTGTTGTCAAATCCTACATCACCAGTAACAGAGGTGTAGTTAGCCATCACACCAAAACCAGAATCACCAAAGAAGTGTTGACCGGCAATTTCGAATCCGTAGATGTTGGCACTCTTGTTGTTTACAGGCTTAGAATTAATAAATATTAATTCTGGATCACTGCTGTTTGGAAGTACGTCATACGCCGCTTCAAACTGTTCATCGGTTAATGAGAAGTAGTCGACGTTGTTTTCCATCGCAGCCACCATGTTAAACAAGGTGGTATCACTTAATGGAATGCCTAATCGCTCCAATTCGGCTTGAGCAGCAATTGCTCTTGGGCCGGCAGTGGCATCGGTTAAGCCGAAGATGCTCTCTTCAACCTGTTCATTACCAATGAAGTTCTTAACACGCTTATCAAAGAAACCTAAAGACACGTAGCTGGTCTCGTCGAAGTAGTACTCAATCGACAAGTCTAGGTTGTCTGACTCAAGAGGAACCAGTGAAGGGTTACCCGAACTTGCAGTCGCCGTTGCCTCTCCAGTGATTAAAGTTGGGCCACTTGGCGAAGATACCGTCGCTGCCGCACTCAAGTTATTATAAGTAGGTCTTGCGATAGTTTTGCTGTAAGAGAATCGAGCAACCACGTTTTCTTTCAATTCAATATCGAAATCGAATGCTGGCAGAATGTGGTCATAACTTGAATCTACTGAAACATCTTCCATATCGCTGCCGAAGCGCACGTTAAAGTCGTTGTTACCTTCCCATGCAACACCGCTAGGTAAGCTTATGTTAGCGATTGATGTTACGTCGGTATTCTCATAACGCACACCCGTAAGGATGTTATATGGCATGCCACTGAGTTCACCTTCAAGGTCAAACTCGAAGTACACCGCGGTAATATCTTCTTCGATAGTACGGTTAGTTGCATACGGATTGTCTGCTACAAGATTGAAACCGTAGGCTTGTGCAGCAAACGCACCTATTTCAGATACACTTCCTGTGAAGCCTTGAGAGAAAATACCGTTAGTATTGAAGTCACTAAACTCACTCGCAAGATCAAGAGGTGTAAGTGAACCGGTAGGTAGTTCACCTGGGTTTTCGATACCCCAGTTACCCATGGTATGACGGGTTAGTGATTGTAGCGAAGTACTTTCCATTGAACGAGATTCAATACCAAAGTTAATGCTACCCGTATCAAGAGTGTAACTACCGTCGATGCGCGCTTGGGTAATTTCAGTATCTTGATTACTAAAGTTCATATCCAAGATTGACGTACCTACGTCAGACTCATCAAGCACACCGTTACCATTTAGGTTGGTACGTGATACATCGTCAAAGTCCACAAGCATGATTGGGAAGTCACCACGGAAATCAGCCCCTTGACCGCGAACTACGTTTGCACCAAGACCAAGGTTTGTCCATGTACCATAAGGTGCATCTGGACGGCCTTCCGCTGTTGAATTGTGAACGTCGAACTCAAGGGTAAGGTCGTCGTTAACAAAGTATTCAAGGTTAAAACCAATCGATTTGTTTTCGTTAACCTGATTTAACTCTTGGATTGCTAAACCTAAGTCACGAGGAAGTAAATCGCGACGCTCTTGACTGATTATTACTGGTGTTTTCACTGTTTCATCGTCGAACGTCAGTTCTGCGAAATAGCGGTCATCCATCCAGATAGATTGCTCTGCACGCGCTTCAAATAGGTCCTGACGCGAATAAGTGTAGTCTAACGTTGCCGTCATCTTATCACTTGGAGCGAACTGAACTGTCAGTTGAGCATTGGTACGATCACGCTCGCGGTCTGCCATGTAGTAACGCAAATCAGACGGAATACCAAATAATTGACCCATTGCAGGAGCATTATTTAATACTACTGGCGCTCCACTATCTGGGTTGTCTGCTGATGGTAGGTGAGGAATATTGTCGCCACTGTATGGGTTAACACGCCACTGATTTACAAACGCACCTTGAGCTGCGCTATCACGGTCTTGGAATGAACCGGTAAAGGTTACACCAAAAGTATTGTCGTCATTTACATAGTTAATGAAGCCTGACACTTCTGGTGTAACATCGTCACCAACGCGGTTAGTAGTATCTGCTAGCGCTTTTGCGCCTACACTTGCAGTAAAGCCAGATTCAGAGGCTGAAAATGGACGTGCCGTTCTAATATCAACAACCGCACCTATACCACCACTGGCAATACTTGCTCGACCGGTTTTATAAACACTTACCGAACGAACACTTTCTGAAGCTAAATCTGAGAAAGAGAAAGCGCGAGAGTTTGGCGTACCGCCGCCACCGGGTAATGCTGAACCTGGCATAGTTCGACCATTCAGCGTTACCATATTGTAATCTGGGCCAAAACCACGAGCAGTGATTTGGTCACCTTCACCGTTATTTCGGCTAATAGAAATACCGGTAATACGCTGAAGTGATTCAGCTAGGTTAGTGTCTGGGAATTTACCAATATCTTCCGCAGAAATCGCGTCGACAACCCCGGCAGAGTCTCGCTTAATGCCCATCGATTCTTGAACACTTCCACGAATACCGGTTACTTGGATAACCTCTACATCATCGTCTTGTGTGTCTTGTGCATACACGGGTGCAAGCAGACTAGTCCCTAATATTAAAGACAGACTCGTCGCTAATTTTGATTTATGTAATTTCTTCTGTGTCACGGTCTTTCTCTCTTGTTGTGTTGCTGTGTTGAGTTCTCGCGCTCCCAAGAAAGGGCTTTCTCAACCAATGAAATAAAAACCCCAGAGGAGAAAGCGCTTTCTCAAGCTAAGTGATTACCAAACAAAGATCAACATATTTTTTACAAATCTTTCACTGAAATAAACTTTAGTACAATGCGAAATTTACAGAAACATAACAATAACCATTAAAAACAGCAATTTACAAAACGCAAAATTAATTTGATTTATTTAGGACATCAGTAATAACAATCATGCGAAAAGCATCAGATAACAGAAATTATTTAACAAATTGGTAGAAAGCGCTTTCTCATTCAGTATTGTTCATGCTATAAACAACTCCCAACGCCAGCACGAGTCAAAAGGTTCAACAAAATTATGAAAAGTATCGATATACCTTCTAACAGCGAAATGCATAAAAAGTCATTTCTATTCGGCACCGCTACATCGTCGTTTCAAATAGAAGGAGATATAGAGGGAAGAGAGCCCTGTATCTGGGATACCTTTTGTGAAAAGGATGGCGCCATCGCTGATAAATCAGACGGTGTGAATGCATGTGAACATGTCGCTCGATGGAAAGATGACGTGGCGCTACTTCAAGACTTGAGTGTTGACGCGTACCGATTCTCTATATCTTGGCCACGTATAGTAAGTTCAACGGGTGATATAAGAGAGGAAGGACTTTCTTTTTATATTCAATTACTTGATGCACTCAACGAATTAGGAATCAAGCCTTTTGTCACCCTGTACCACTGGGATCTCCCCCAATACTTAGAAGACCAAGGTGGGTGGGTAAATCGAGACACAGTATTCGCCTTTGAGCACTATGTTGACCTTGTTACCAAGGCGTTTGGCGATAGAGTGTATTCTTATGCCACGTTCAACGAACCCTTTTGTTCTGCATTTTTAGGCTATGAAATCGGTGTTCATGCTCCCGGTAAAGTAGGCCGTAAGCTAGGACGCGCTGCGGCTCACCACATACTGCTAGCTCATGGTAAAGGCATGAAAGTATTAAGAAAAAATGCACCTAATGCGTTGAGCGGTATAGTCCTTAACTTTACGCCATGTTACCCATACTCAGACGCTACAGAAGATTTAGCTGCAACCAAAAATGCTGATGACTACATTAATCAGTGGTACATGCAGCCGGTAATGGAAGGGGCATACCCTGATGTAATTGATCAGCTTGACGAAAACGACAAGCCTCCAATTATGACTGGAGATATGGATGAAATTTGCCAGCCTTTGGATTTTCTTGGCATTAACTTTTATACGCGACTACATTACTCAGCAGCAAAACAGCAAGGTGATCTGTATTTTGAGCATGAGCATAACCAGCCGCAAACCGATATTGGTTGGGAAATTTATCCTCAAGCACTTTATGATCTGTTAACGTCTTTGCACAATCGCTATCAGCTTCCTCCCATTTATATCACGGAAAACGGTGCTGCAATGGCCGATGAAATGATTAACGGAGAGGTTAATGATACCGACCGTATTGATTACTTTTCAGGACATATGACCGCGGTGTCTAAAGCCATTGACTACGGCGTAAAAGTAAGTGGTTACTTCGCATGGAGCCTAATGGATAACTTTGAATGGGCTGAAGGGTATTTAAAGCGATTTGGTATAGTTCACGTAGATTTTACTACCCAAAAGCGTACATTAAAGGCCAGTGCGAAGGCCTTTAAGAACTTATTAGTGAGCAGATACTAACCAACTGTATAGATAGACAATTACAATATTTCTAAGGAGAGGATAATGCAAACATCCTTGTCACTGAAAGAAAAAATAGGATACGGCCTTGGTGATGCTGCTGCTAATTTGGTTTGGCGTGGAGCGCTTGCTTATCTTGCGGTTTTCTATACAGACACCTTTGGGTTAACAGCGGCAGCTGCCGCTATGCTTTTCCTTGTTGTTAGGCTATCAGATGGTATTACTGACATTATCATGGGAATGATTGCGGACCGAACCAACACAAAGTTGGGTAAATTTAGGCCATGGATTTTAGCGTCTACGCCAGTTCTTGGGCTATTTATGGTGCTTTGCTTTACTACACCATCATTTTCAGACACGGGTAAACTTGTGTATGCCTATTTAACCTACATAGGTTTAACACTGGCTTATACGGTAAATAATGTGCCCTATTCAGCACTGATGGGCGTTATGACCACAGATGATAAAGAGCGAACCTCGTTATCAGGCTTCAGATTTGCAGGGGCATTCGCAGGGGGCTTACTTGTCATGGGCTGCCTCCCCATGCTGGTGGAGTTTTTCGGTGAGGGGAATTCAGCACAGGGTTACCAATATACCATGTATGTTTTTGCTGCCCTGCTTATCGCGCTAATGCTCACCACAGTGGCTACGACGAAAGAACGGATAATAGTGCCGCAAGACACAACGACAACCCTATCTAAAGAGTTGAAAGATCTCACTTTCCAACTTCCATTTATTTTGCTCCCGCTGGGTGCGATAACACTGTTTTTCTATTACCGAAACATAGAAACAGGCGTATCTTTCATTGTTGTTATGCTAGCAATGACCTTTGCCGTTCGTAAACTTGTAAAACGCCCAGAGTCACAAAACAGCCGCTCACAACAAGACATTATTGATTTGCTCACCAATAAGCCTTGGCTAATTTTGTTGGGAATGGGCTTTCTCACCATGATGTTCAACGGTATCAAGTATGGGGTTATTGCCTACTACTTTAAGTACTACATGGGCGATGAATTGTTAACGGGATACTTCTTTATCGCACTACTGGTAGTATCTATAGTAGGTGCATTTGCCACACCAATACTTGCAAAAACACTAGGTAGAAAGCCACTTTTCATACTTTCATTGCTGATCAGTAGTGGGTTAACCGGTGCAATTTACTTTGTTCCACAGAATGCTGTAATGGGAATTTTTGCACTAGGATGCGGTGCGGAATTTTTTGCCGCGATTCTGCCTACGCTGTTTTTCTCTATGCTTGGTGACTCAGCAGATTATAACGAATGGCGAACCGGGCGCAGAGCCACAGGACTTACCTATTCGGCAGGTTCATTTGTACAAAAGACCGGTGGTGGCTTCGCAGGCGCGTTGGTATTACTTGTGCTCGGTAGCTACGGCTACAACGGTATGGAACCCGAAACGATATCTCAATCACTTGAAGGTATGAAAGCGCTAATGAGTTGGATACCTGCGTGCTTCGGTATAGCAGGGGCGGTTTTGATATGGTTTTACCCATTGAGCGACGCCAAACAGCAAGAAGTCACTGATACGCTTCACAAGCGCCGTAGCGAAGCTCAAGTAATCACGGCATAATAGTTCTCTTTGTGCTCAGTGTTAATTCTGAGCACATGTATGAACCTAGCAATGTAGTGAGGGAAAAAACGCGTGGCAACAATCTATCAAGTGGCTGAACGGGCAGGGGTTTCACTATCTACTGTATCTCGTGTTCTCAATGGCAAAAAAACGGTCAATAAAGCGTTAAAAGCCAAAGTAGAACAAGCCATGCGCGAGCTAAACTACAGACCCAATTCGGTAGCTCGCAGCTTAGCGACCAACCGTTCAGACAGTATTGGTGTTCTCGTATCAGAACTAAATACCCCCTTCTTTGGTGATTTAATGCAAGCCATTGAGTCAACGCTTCGCAACTCCGACAAGCACGTAATTATTACCGTGGGTCACAATAACCTAGAAACGGAAAAAGATGCCGTGGAGTTTCTCATCAGCAGAAACTGCGATGCGCTTATCATGCACGTAGAAGCCATGCCCGATGCTTACCTAAAAGAGGTTAACGACACCCGCATTCCAATTTCTGTAGTTAACCGCCAGGTGGAAGGTTTAGAAGATCGCTGTATTAGTTTAGACAATGAAATGGGGGGTTACCTCGCCACTCAGCACCTTATTAGCTTGGGTCATAAAGAAATTGCCTATATTTCTGGGCCCTCTAACAAGCGCGATGCCAATCAGCGCTTAGCCGGTCATCGACGAGCGTTAGAAGAGGCGGGAATAGCGGTTAATCCAACGCTAATTTATGAAGGGCACTATAACGAAGATGATGGAAAACTAGGGTTACTCGAACTCCTATCTCAGGATATTCCTTTCTCGGCCTTGGTTTGTGCGAATGACTGGATGGCCTCGGGAGCAATGAGCTGCGCACGAGACCTAGGAATGAGCTTGCCACAAGACTTGTCCGTGGTAGGGTTTGACGATGCGGTATTTGCTCACCATATTTTCCCTAGGTTAACTACTGTGAGTAACCCCATTTACCAAATGGGAGAAATGGCGTCTCGTTTTATTCTTAACAAGGTATACAACCATTCCTTAAACTTACGCCCAGTATTTGAGCCACAGTTAATTTTGCGTGAATCTACCATGAGGTTCGACGGTTAGTTTCTCGCTAGGTTTTATATTCTTCGACCATGCGTTGCATATCTTCTGAAATAGTAGCCAACTGATGTGCAGCATGGCCAATTTGCGTGGCTCCAGCTACGTTTTCTTCCGCCTGATTGTCTATGCTGTGAATTTTATCGGAGATATTTCTAACGACAGCAGTTTGGTCTAACGCCGATTTAAACACTTTAGCCGTGGCTCCATCCACATCTTCCATTTTCTCAACAATATTTTTTAGTGACGTTAGAATATTAGAAGAATCGGTAACCGCCATCTCTGCCTTTTGCTTACTTCGGCCAATGGCTTCATCAGCTTTGCGAGAGCCTTCTTGCAGTTCATCAACAATAGTAGAAATTTCTTCTGTTGATTGGCTAGTTCTTGCGGCTAATGCTCTCACTTCGTCTGCCACTACAGCAAACCCTCGCCCTTGCTCGCCGGCTCGTGCCGCTTCTATTGCAGCATTTAGCGCCAACAAATTGGTTTGCTCTGCCACCGATTGAATCACATCAACCATGGAAGAAATGCTGTCGGTTTTTGTGCGTAAGTTCTCAATAGTTCCTGATAGTGCCTCGACTTCGTTCGACAATGCATCTATGCCACCCACTGACTGTTCCACCGATGCATTACCCGCTTGGGTTTCATGTTTAGCAACATTCACGCTTTCAGAGTTAAGCTGCATCAAGTCGATAATGTGCTTAGCGCTGGCGCTCATTTCTTCCGCCGCTTTAACAATATCTAAAACATCGCGCTGCTGAACTCTAAGATTCTGTTCACTCTGATCAACAGACGCAGATGTCTCATGAGTCGCAGAAGCGATTTCGTGACTATATTCTTGAAACTTTTTAAGGTCAGTTTGAAACACACTCAAAATATAGTTAATTCTTTGTGTCGCCTCACCCAATGCATCATTACTTATTCGCGTAACACGAGCAGATACGTCTTTTTTATTCACAATATCGTCGGTTACTCGCGCTATTTCCTCTGACTGCAATTTGGTTAAGTTGAGTGTAGAAAACAGTACATAGCTTAACCCAATTGATACCGACAAGATTACGGCATACATAACCAGCATAGAGTAGCTTTCCGTTACTGCCTGTTCAGACTGATAAATAACAAACTCTAGTAAATCGTCTTGGGTTTTTTTCAACAAGTTGATGCGCTTAGTACTGGCCTCAAACCACGCTTCGGGGTTCACTCCAAAACCAGAACGCTTGCTGTCCAACAAGGCTCTGTATTCCAACACTGCTTTGTGTTCACTGGAAGAAAAGAAGCCATCAATGGCACGCTTGGCCTCTCCCTTACTAAACAAATTCGCTTCGTCAAGATAAGAGCTTTGTTTAGTAGTTAGCTGTATAAAACGAGTATATAAATTGTCGCTAAAGTTATCTGCTCCAAATCCATTACTTAGCACGGCTCGCTCGATTCCCGCTTGTTCTTTACCAAAGGCAAAGTTAAACACGGTTATCAATGCCTGTTTAACTTCCGGGTCTTGCGCATAATCTGCAAGCAAACCGTTGAGCTCAAGAATCCGAGTATTGTTTGATGTGTAATAACTTAGCGCTTCACCAAGGCTAATTGACAAATTATCAACGTCGCGCCTAATTCTTGTGCGGGCCTCCAAAGCATTAAAAACGGCGTTAAGCTCTACAGTCACTTCTTCGCTGTAGGTTTGTTCAGAAAAAGCTTCAGTCAGTTTTTGTAATGCACTGTCAGTGAGTTGGCGCTGATTGGGCAGCAAATCGGCAAACTTTCTGCCGCCTGATCCAATGTAGCCGGCGGACATCCCTCGTTCTTTCTGAAGTTCGTGCACCAATTGATTTGTAACTATGGCCAGAGAAACATGCGCTGATAATGCATTGGAACTTTGAATACGTTTGGCCGCATTAACTGAATCAAATAACAGCATGATCAGTAAAATAGACGCCGGAAGCAAAATTACGTAGTTGATGTACTTAGAAAATAGTTGTCTCACACCTTGCCCCTACATTGGGTAGCAACCCAAAAAATCGACAAAAAGAACCTATATTTTGTACTAAGTTACACGCTAACTATGAGATAACAACTAACAAATGGGCTAACACCACAATGTTTATAAAATAGACACATTTTCGCAACAAGGTTAACAAAAACTTTAAATAACAGTGTGATACAAACACCAAATGGCGTTGATTTTTGACGAAACTAGTACGTGTTATCGCATTTAAAAAAACAGCCATTGCTTGACTAGTGAGTTTGACTTGGGTAAAACAAACACCCCAACTGTTACAATATAACATAACTCAAAATCACTGAGCCAATAATGCCAAAAGACATACTCAAAGCATCATCATTAACTGTTAGTTTTTCAGATCATACAGTGCTAAACCAAGTAGATTTTGCAGTAAAGCAGGGAGAGGTATTCGCTTTACTTGGAGGCAATGGAGCCGGAAAGTCTACGGCACTAAAAACCTTTTTAGGCACGGTATCACCCACCTCTGGCGATGCATTTGTATTAGATATGTCAGTCAAGAAAGACATTAATACCATTCGTAAAAACATTGCCTATCTTCCAGAGTCAGTCACCTTGTATGGTCATTTGTCGGGCGTTGAAAACATTCAGTACTTCCTTTCGCTCGGAGGCATATCGCGAACTGAAAATGAAATTGAACAAGCGCTTAACCGTGTTGCTTTGCAATCTGATGCGAGACATAGATCTCTGTCTAACTATTCAAAAGGCATGCGTCAAAAGACGGCTATTGCGTTAGCGCTACTTCGCGAGGCCCCGGTATTGTTTCTCGACGAACCAACATCGGGTTTAGATCCCAGTGCGATAGATGAATTCAACCAACTTATAGCAAGGTTATCGTCCCAAGGAACCACTGTATTTATGGTCACACATGACGTTTATGGCGCCTGTCAAATTGCTCACCGCATCGGGCTACTTCACAACGGTAACATTGTAGGAATGTTCGAGCGCGGTAACCAAGACGCGATAGACACCGAAGCTGTGCACTCTGCGTTTTCTAAGCGAGATCTCTGATGGAAACGATAAAACATATTTTCACAGACGAATGGCGCTATTGGCAGCGAACCAAACTTGGCATAACCGTTTTATTGATAGGTCTAGTACTTACACTCGCCGCCGTTGTGGTAAATACCATGAATATTCAACAGGCAGCTTTTGAGAGAAAACAGTTGCAAGAAACAGCCGAGGCACGGTTTGTCGATCAGCCAGACAGACATCCCCATCGCATGGTGCATTACGGACACTATGTGTTCCGCACACCGTCTCAACTCAGCACAGTAGAACCTGGTGTTGACGCCTATACTGGCACGTCGATCTTTTTGGAAGGTCACCGTCAAAACTCAGCGATCTTCGCCGACCAAAGACAATCTAGTGGTATGACACGATTTAGCAGCTTATCACCAAGCTTCTTACTGCAAATATTGGCACCTCTTTTTGTGATCATTGTAGGTTTTGCGTCTGTCACTCGTGAAAAAGAAGCGGGCACGCTAAACATTATGATCACACAGGGGTTATCACTGTCACAGCTTTTTGTGGGTAAATACCTAGCGCTATTTTGCGGATCTTTGTTGTTTATTTTACCCGTGGGTATTGCCAGTATTTTCGCCACACTGAACGGCGAGGCCACTGTAATCACCTTAGGTTTTTTCGTTGGATATTGCTTTTATATGGCAGTGTGGTGCGGTGTTGTTATTGGCATATCGTCGCTTTTCAACAAGAGTAGTGCGAGCTTCGCTTCTTCAATCAGCATGTGGGTACTACTTTGTATACTGGTACCTCGCATTGGTAGTTCAACCGCCGCTGCAATTGAACCTTCGCAAGGTAAGTTAGAAGCGGACTTTGCAGTGCTCGAGGCGTTGAGAAAACTAGGTGACGGACACAATGCACAAGACCCTGCCTTTGCCGCATTAAAAGCGAATTTACTCGCACAATACGATGCCGATGATGTAAGTGAACTTCCCGTTAACTTTCGCGGCGTAGTAGCACAGTATTCAGAGCAAAAGCTCACTGACGTGCTGAACCGCTTTGCAGAAGCCAGAATGGATACCGAGCTTGCTCAAACACAGGTTTCGCGATGGTTTGGTTGGTTGTCGCCCACCGTGGCCATACGCACCTTTTCTATGGCAATGGCAGGCACCAATATCGAAACCCATCATCGCTTTTTACGGGAAGCTGAAATTTTGCGATTCGACTTTGTTCAGTCTTTGAATAAAGTTCACGCCGACCATTTAGATTACAACCACGATGTGAATCGATACAAAAATGAAGATACAGCAACAGCAGCGAAAGTTGATGCTAGCCATTGGCAGGTTCTGTCTTCGTTTTCTTTTGCTCCCGCCCCTACAATGGATCGAATACAGCAAAGTTTAAGCGCTGCCACACAGCTTTTGTTTTGGGTTCTTCTTACTGTCGGCTTCCTTGTCGTTGCTATTAGGAGAGTTAAACCATGAGTTATTTCAATGATATAAAACGGGAAGCAACATTCATTGCCAAGCAAAAATATCGCGTAGCGTTTGTTTTAGCGGCATTTGTGTTGTCTGTTTTTGCGGTGTGGAGTGGTATTACTGAAACACAAACCCAACATGCAACCATTGCTAGATTACTCGAAAAAGACCACACAGACAGAGTTAATGTGCAGTCTCATCAAAGTGATTTTGGTAGCGCGGCATACTATACCTTTCACCTTACCTACGCCGAACCATCGCCTATGGCATTTGCGGCCATGGGTCAACGAGACGTGTTTCCATGGAAGCATAGAATTCGCATGCTTGCCCTTGAAGGTCAAATCTATGAGACCGATGCCGATAACCCAGAGTTATCGCTAGTAGGACGTTTTGATTACGCATTTTTGATCAGTGTGCTCATGCCTTTGTTTGTCATATTGCTACTTCATGATTTACGCTCAGGCGAAAAAGAAGCAGGACGATTTGATTTACTGACGGTTACCACCAGCAATCAAAGAGCCTTATGGCTTACACGTGCTGCCGTACAAAGCGCTGCGCTAGGAGTTGCAATAATGCTCCCCTTTGTGGTTGGTGCGATAGTCACTGGAGCTAGTGCACTGAACGTAGCACTCGTGGTTGCTATTACCATAATTCATCTTGCAGTGTGGACTACTATTGCCTTTGCTATTGGAGGTATCAAACGCTTTGCGTCGATGAACTCGGCTCGCGTTGCCTCATCGCTACTTGGAATATGGCTGCTTATTACCGTGATGATCCCTGTCGCGGGTGACACTATTATTAAGTCAGCAGTGCAAAGCCCTAGCGGCGGTCAAATTGTATTAACCCAACGAGAAGCCGTTAACGGAGCCTGGGATTTACCCTTTTCAGCCACGTGGGACGAATTTCTAGCAACTCACCCACAATGGGCTGACAAGACAGACATGAACTCTCTGTTTGAGTGGAAATGGTACTACGCGTTTCAGCAAGTTGGCGATCAAACCGCAGCCCCCTTGTCTTCATCGTACAGAGAGGCTATTCAGCGTCGCGATAAGCTAGCCAGTTACATCGCCTGGGTGTCTCCGCCCATGCTTACGCAACGAGTAATGACGGCGATTGCAGATACCAATACCCACGCAATGATGGCGTACGAGGCCAGTATCAGGCAATACCACGCTGACCTTAGACAGTTTTATTATCCATTGCTGTTTAACAATGTGGAGTTTTCGGTAGATGTGTTAAATGACCTCCCGTCTTTCAACAAGCAAGGCGACGGGGTAAAAAGCTCACAACCATAAAGTCTAGTCCAGTGTCGTACATGAGTTTGTACGACACTGTTTTTATCTTTGTGACATTTCCCTTGTTTTGCCGCATTATTTAGCATGAGTAAAGTAAATACCTTGGGAAACTTATGCGCGCATTAACCATCTTTTTTTGCCTTTTTACATCAGCCTATGCACTGTCACACGACCATGATGACGTTGCAAACACCATTGATGCGTTGCACACGTTTGCATCAGAAGCCAATGGGCAAGCTTACTTTGCGCTGTTTGACGACGAGGCTATTTTTATTGGTACTGATGCCAGTGAGACTTGGACCGTAGAAGAATTTAAAGCTTACGCCACGCCTTATTTCGACAAGGGAAAGGGATGGACGTATAGGGTAACAGAGCGAAATATCTACTTTTCTACCACGGGTAACGTAGCGTGGTTTGACGAGTTACTTTGTAACGAGAGCTTAGGCGTAACACGTGGTACAGGAGTGTTAGAGAAATTAAATGGACAGTGGAAGTTTGCCCAGTATCACTTAGTCATTCCCGTACCCAACGCTTTGGCCGACGATATCGCCGACCAAATTAAGGCATACACCCCTTAAAACTTGATTAGGTCAGCGGGTGGATCTCTAGTTCTACACGGCGGTTGATTTGTCTATTTGCCTCTGTGGTATTGGGCACTTTCGGTTCGTACTCTCCCATGCCCACCAAAGTAATACGGGTTGGGTTCACATTAAATTGAGTAAGTATACTAGATACTTCACCGGCTCTTCGCTCTGAAAGCCCTTGGTTATATTCCTCTGAGCCTACGTCGTCAGTGTGGCCCTTTATCATCAATATGGTTTTCTCGTATTGATTAATGACTGTGGCTACATCTTGTAACACGGGGTGAAAACTCGTGCTAATGGTTGAGCTATTGGTCGCAAAAGTAATTTCACCAGGCATGATTAGGCGTAAGTTGTCGCCTTCTCTGACCACCTGTACCCCAGTGTCAGACAATTGCTCCCTGAGTGCCTCTTCTTGTTTATCCATATAGCTGCCAATAGCGCCACCTGCGATTGCTCCGACGGCAGCTCCCCACGCATAACGGCTTTTATCATGATCTCCTGTGGCTTTACCTAGAACAGCCCCTAAAACCGCGCCAATCATTGCGCCTCGCTGCGCATTGTTAGTGGTACTCATACATCCACCGATGAACAAAGTGGAAACAACAATTCCCGTGAAAATATAGTGTTTCATGATGACTCCAAAAAATAAAAATTGTGTTGAACCACACGTTGGATAATGAAGTGCGTTTGTTGCCCTTCTTAAATACAGCCAAAGTATACGTCGCTAAAGATGAATGGCAGCTAAACAGAAACTATTAACCGACTGATACGGAGCGTTCGAAAAATGCATTTATGTCGATGTTATAGTCCCCCGCCTTGACTGCTTTAACAATGGTTATTCGGGGTTCGCTACTTAGCGAAATATCTTTCGCTTCTAAAAAGTGATTGTTTCGCGCCGAATAAAACACCTTAACATTCGGTGTAAGAGGGTTATCAGTCTGCGCAGTAACCATAGCTAACCGCTCATTTGACAAAAGTACTACACTTCCCACTGGATATAAGCCCATACACTTAATGAATTGTCTCACTAGCACTTCATCTAAACGCTCTGGTGCATCATTAATAAGAATGGCAAAGGCTTTCTGACTTGGCATTCCCTTTTTATATACTCGGTCGGCCACCAAGGCATCGTACATATCTGCTATCGCAAGCATTCGTCCTGCTCGACTAATATCATCACCCGAAACACCTGCGGGATAGCCAAGTCCATCGAGTCTCTCATGATGCTCACTAATGGCGCGTATAAGGGGTGGAGCAATATCAGTTTGCTTTAAATAATCCACACCAAATGTGACATGGCCTTTCATCACTAGCATTTCTTCATCTGTTAGACGGCCGGGCTTGTGCAATATTTCATCAGGGACTTGGATTTTCCCTAAATCGTGAAGAAAGCCAGCATAGGAAAGATCTTGCACTTCACTGTCAGACATTCCTAAGTAGCGAGCAAAATGAGCTAGGAGTATCGCAACATTGAGCGAGTGCTCAAATAAGTAATCATCTTTTTCACGGATCTTAGTTAAACACAACAGTGCATCTGGATTTCTGTCTACTGAAGAAACGAGATTCTTAGAAAATGCACGGGGTATTTTATCGTCAAACGGAAGTCCTTTTTTCACACTCGACAACAACAACTTCTGTATTTGCTTACCCTGATGATGGAGTTTTGTAGCGCGAGTTAGTTCGTCTTCTAATGACACTTTTGGGCCATTTGACTGCTGCTCTAAACATTTGCTCGTGTTGTCAGACTCATCGTCGCTATTTACATCATCAACTGCTAGGGTTTTCGACGTATCAATAGTCAGTGATTTAACGCCTCGCTTTTTAAGCAATTCAACAGAGGCTTGTGACGATATTCTCCCTTGATTTTTTACCGACAATCGCCCTTTTTGTTCATCTATATGATGTACATACATTCCGGGTTTTAACTCATTGATGGTAATTTTTTTCAGTGGTGACGGTGTCATTTTATAAATTTCATCTATCGAATTTTGCGAGTAGAGGCTATGGCCTTTCTTATTAATATTTGAGGACCGAGAGCAATGTATAAGTATCTGGTATCCAACCAAAACGTTTCATATTGACTCTACCATTTTTAACTTCAACACCTTCAGATTTCAATTTCTCGCACTGCAAATTGTAATTTAAGGTATTTTCTGGAAATGCTATTTGTCCATTTGAACGCAATACCCGATGCCAGTTTACAACTTCACTCGTCTTTTTAAGGCAATGACCAGCATACCTCGCTCTTCCGGGCAATCCAGCAAGGTCGGCAAGTTGACCGTAACTCACAACCACACCCGGCGGAACCAATGCCAAGGTTGTTAAGATTTTCTCTGACATTGATGGTTGGAGCATATCAGAGAAAGACCCAATTTATAAAAAATGGCTGTAATGCATTACAATTGTAGCCAATATTTTTGCCGTTTGTGAGTTTAGAATAAAAATGAGAGCATATTGTGACCATTGTAATTATCCGTTATTCACATGTGTATGCAGTGCTCTGGAACCTTTATCCATTCCATTAAATCTCTATATTTTGCAGCATTCAAAAGAAGCCTCTCACGCCAAAAATACAGCTAAACTTATCGCACTAACCAACCAGCGCACGAAAATTATAGCGAATGACGACTTACACAGCATAAATGCGCTTATGCAAAGACTACTGCCAACCAACTCAGCCATATTGTATCCCAGCGATAACAGTGAAGCCCTGGAAGACCACCAACACACACTTTCTACGCGCCTCAAAAACCTTGTTGTTATTGATGGAAGTTGGCGACAAGCATTTGGGATAATGCAACAACACACCTGGTTGAACACTCTTCCAAGCTTTCATTTTAACCACGCCCCTAAATCAAAGTATGCGATACGCCATACTAAGATGGAAGCAGGGTTGTCTACGTTAGAAGCCACAGCTTATGCGCTTGAATGTATATACGGAATAGATTCTTCACCCTTGTATAAACTCCAAAGTGCTATGCAAAGCCACTGGCGCGGGCCTATTCACCACAGGCGAAGCCTAGCAAAAGATTAGCTTTGTAAGGGAATAAACCCTTTTTGATCTTTAATGAGAGTTATCCAGTTTCTCACTGCGGGAAATGGCGTTAAATCAAAGCCTCCTTCATGAGCCACATGGGTATAAGCGAACAAAGAAATATCTGCCAGTGTTAAGCTGTCTCCCACCAAGAAAGGAGTTTGGTTGAGTTGTCGTTCCATCACTTCCAAGGCACTGTAGCCACCAGCTTGCTTCGCTTCAAAGTCAGCTTTGCGTTCTTGCGGCATGCCGAGGTAGATATTGATATATCGAGCTACCGCGATGTAAGGTTCATGGCTATATTGCTCAAAAAATTGCCATTGTAGTAACTTGGCAAAGTCATAAGTTGAGCTTGGTATTAAAGGCGAGCCTGACGCAAGATAATGCATAATAGCGTTAGATTCAGATATCACCCTTCCATCATCAAATTCTAAAATCGGAATTTTGCCATTCGCCGATTTTTCTAAAAACCCGTTAGTTCGGGTCTCACCTTTGAGAATATCTACGTCAATCCATTCACAAGTTTTACCCTGTAGGGCAAGTAATAGTTGAAGCTTGTAACAATTCCCTGAACGCTTGTCGCCGTATATACGCATAGGCTTCCCTCCAAAATTCGTCAATAGACCAGACTACTGCGTAATCGAATTTGCTACAAGCCACTCTATCATCTTAATTATTCCCCACGAGAGGGGTACAAGAAGTGCCATTGTTGTCATGCGCGCGTGATCTCTAAACAGAAGTACGCCTGATGACACTGTACTCACGACTTCTTTTTCGCTTTCAAGTAATTCAACCTTACGACTGATATCGCCTTGCTGCGATTCTTTATATGTTTTAATTTCGCGCTTGATTTTGTTCTCTATATCAAGCAAAAGCACTTGTTGTTCTTCTCTCAGACGTTTTTTGAAGCGATATACGGGTAAGCAAAGATAACCTAGTAGTATCCCCGTAAATAAGGTGAGGATAAACAAATCTAAGGACGGAATGCTTTTCTTAAACCAAAATATAGGCACGATAATTATCGCCCCTAAAGAAATAAAGGCATTCGCCACTCCCAATCTAACTAAGACTACAAGTGATGTTAAGTAATCGTTACCTTTCGCTACCTTGGTCAGTATATGATTTGACAGATAACGAATATTCGACGTTAACTGAATAAGATAAAGCCACATTAGAAACCAAAACGGTACGGCGGTAGCCGTAAGAACAAGAACCCGCAGTTCTTGTTTAGTTGAAAGTAAGCCTTCTACCACCACGTAAGATACTGTAATAAGAATGGACACTACCGCAGTATTGAATATGTGATGCTTAAACTCCAAGGTGAGTAAAGAGCGATGCCGAGAAAACTGACTCAATTGGTTAGACTTTACTAACAATGAAATTAGGGAACTAGCTACGTTTTGATGAAGCAATCTTATTGCAAACCAAAAGTACCCTGTAAGTGCTGACATACCAATGGCAGAATTAAAGTCTCGTTGCGCTTGCACATCACCGTCGGCCGGCCAATCTAGTGCACCGGTAAAGTAATGAACAACAAGCAATAATATTGTTGTTATGAGTGGATAAAACCCGATAGACATCGAGTTTTGCGAATGGGAGTAAAGATTAAACTTCATGACTACAGCGTGCTAATTACACGTTTACATTGGCCTACAAAAAGCACTGGTCAGTACTGAACGTGTGTAACACTTAGGCGTGGTTATACCAGTGACATACATTAAGCTATGTAAGGTGTGGCTGCAAACAAAAAACCCGCCATTAGGCGGGTTTTTAAACAAAATGCTCGTTTATTTACGCAATTTTTGTATTAAGCGAAGCTGTGCAATGGCTTCTGCCAATTCATGAGCCGCTTCTGCGTAATTAAAGTCTGCGCCTGGGTTGGCGATATGCTCTTCAGCACGTCGTTTGGCTTCTTGTGCCGCCTGCTCATCAAGATCTTCAGCTCGAACAGCAGTATCAGCAAGAACGGTGACATTGCCCGGTTGTACTTCTAGTACACCACCAGCAACGTAAATCATTTCTTCTTCACCGTGCTGTTTAACCAAACGCACCATACCAGGTTTAATAGCACTGATAAGCGGCGCGTGACCTGGGTGGATACCCAATTCACCTTCGCTACCTGTCACTTGAATCGTTTCAACAAGACCAGAGAAGATTTGCTTCTCTGCGCTTACTACGTCCAAATGTACTGTCATTGCCATGTGAACCTCCTGATTAGGTACATTCGCAAAACTATGGGCTGGCTAAGCCAGCCGCATCATTATGCTTTTTTGGCTTTCTCTACTGCTTCGTCGATCGAACCAACCATGTAGAAAGCTTGCTCTGGCATGTGGTCGTATTCACCGTCCAAAATGCCTTTAAAGCCGCTAATGGTATCTTTTAGCGATACGTACTTACCTGGAGAACCAGTGAATACTTCCGCTACGAAGAAAGGCTGTGACAAGAAACGCTGAATCTTACGAGCACGTGTTACCACTTGCTTGTCTTCATCAGATAGCTCGTCCATACCTAGGATCGCGATAATATCTTTCAGCTCTTTGTAGCGCTGAAGTACAGTTTGTACACCACGTGCAACGTCGTAGTGCTCTTGACCAATAACTAGCGGGTCAAGCTGACGAGACGTTGAATCTAGTGGGTCAACCGCTGGGTAAATACCCAAAGATGCGATATCACGAGAAAGTACAACCGTTGCGTCCAAGTGAGCAAACGTAGTTGCTGGTGACGGGTCAGTCAAGTCATCCGCAGGTACGTATACCGCTTGGATTGAAGTGATTGAACCAGTCTTAGTAGACGCGATACGTTCTTGAAGTACACCCATTTCCTCAGCAAGAGTAGGCTGGTAACCTACCGCTGACGGCATACGACCTAGAAGTGCTGATACCTCTGTACCCGCTAGTGTATAACGGTAGATGTTATCAACGAAGAAAAGTACGTCACGACCTTCGTCACGGAACTTCTCAGCCATTGTAAGACCAGTCAGTGCAACACGTAGACGGTTACCCGGTGGTTCATTCATCTGACCGTATACAAGCGATACTTTATCAAGTACGTTTGATTCGTTCATTTCATGATAGAAATCGTTACCCTCACGAGTACGCTCACCAACACCAGCGAATACAGAGAAACCGCTGTGCTCGATTGCGATGTTACGGATAAGTTCCATCATGTTTACGGTTTTACCTACACCAGCACCACCGAATAGACCAACTTTACCACCCTTAGCGAATGGGCAAACTAAGTCGATTACTTTGATACCAGTTTCTAGTAGTTCTACCGAGCTAGACTGTTCTTCGTAGCTTGGCGCTGCACGGTGAATAGACATACGCTCTTCTTCACCAATTGGGCCAGCTTCGTCGATTGGGTTACCCAATACGTCCATGATACGGCCTAGTGTAGCTGTACCTACTGGAACTGAGATTGGTTTACCGCTGTTTTCTACTGTAAGTCCACGACGTAGACCATCAGTAGTACCTAGTGCGATGCCACGAACAACACCGCCACCTAATTGCTGTTGCACTTCCAGGGTTAATCCTGACAAGTCACCTTCGGTAACTTGTAGTGCGTCATAAACTCTTGGTACCGCATCTTGTGGAAACTCGATGTCCACAACGGCGCCAATGATTTGGACGACCTTACCTTGACTCATAATTAGTCCTCGTTATCTTATCTAAACCTTTGCCTACACCGCTGCGGCACCACCAACAATCTCACTAATTTCTTGTGTGATTGCGGCTTGACGCGCTTTGTTGTACACCAGTTGCAACTCATCAATAAGGTTGCCTGCGTTGTCGGTTGCTGCCTTCATGGCAACCATACGCGCTGCTTGTTCAGAAGCTGCGTTTTCTACAACACCCTGATACACCTGAGACTCAATGTAACGAACCATCAATGCTTCCAAAATTTCCTTTGGATCTGGCTCGTAAATGTAGTCCCAACGATGCTGATATTCTTCGTCTTCCGACTTTGGCAAAGGCAATAACTGATTGATCACAGGTGCCTGTGTCATCGTGTTTACGAAGTCATTGAATACCAAGAACACTCGGTCCAATTTACCTTCGTCGTAAGCGTTAAGCATAACGCGTACAACACCCACTACATCGCTTACCGATGGCTTGTCACCTAAACCTGATTCAGCGGCTAACAACGTACCACCGAAACGGTTGAAGAAAGAACACGCCTTCGAACCCAATGCAGCGAAATCTACTTCTACGCCTTGTTCTTTCCATTTCTGGACGTCTTTGGCAACGAGCTTAAATTCGTTGGTGTTCAAGCCACCACATAAGCCTCGGTCAGTAGAAATCACGATGTAACCAACACGCTTGACTTCTCGCTCTTCCAAATAAGGGTGGCGATACTCCAAGCTACCATTGGCAATGTGACCAATCACTTTAAGCATATTTTGTGCGTATGGACGACCAGAGGCCATGCGTTCCTGCGCCTTTTTCATTTTAGACGCGGCAACCATTTCCATCGCACTGGTAATTTTTTGAGTATTTTTAATACTCCCAATCTTACCTTTTATTTCTTTACCGCTGGCCATGACTATCTCTCCGATTACTCAACGAATGCGCTGGTGGTTAAACACCAGCACCATTGATTACCAAGTTTGTGTCGCTTTAAAGTTAGTTAAAGCGTCGTTCAACTTGCCGGCAATCTCGTCGTTGTAGTTACCTGTTTCGTTGATAGTCTTCATCAGCTCAGCATGTTCGCTGTTCATGAACGAGTGAAGAGCAGCTTCAAAATCTAGGATTTTGTTAAGCTCGATGCCCTTAAGGAACCCTTTCTCTACTGCGAACAGTGAAACACCCATGTCAGCAATAGAAAGTGGAGCGTACTGCTTCTGCTTCATAAGCTCAGTTACGCGCTCACCGTGTTCTAGCTGTTCACGAGTAGCATCATCAAGGTCAGAAGCAAACTGCGAGAACGCCGCAAGTTCACGATACTGAGCAAGTGCTAGACGGATACCACCACCTAGTTTCTTGATGATTTTTGTTTGTGCAGCACCACCAACACGAGATACCGAGATACCAGCGTTAACCGCTGGACGGATACCTGCGTTGAACAAGTCAGTTTCTAGGAAGATCTGACCGTCAGTAATTGAGATTACGTTAGTAGGTACGAATGCTGATACGTCACCTGCTTGCGTTTCGATAATTGGAAGCGCAGTAAGTGAACCAGTTTGACCTTTAACTTCACCGTTAGTGTAGCGCTCTACGTATTGCTCGTTTACACGTGCAGCACGCTCTAGTAGGCGCGAGTGAAGATAGAATACGTCACCAGGATATGCTTCACGACCAGGAGGACGCTTAAGTAGCAATGAGATTTGACGGTAAGCAACAGCTTGCTTTGACAAATCATCATATACGATAAGCGCGTCTTCACCGCGGTCACGGAAGTATTCACCCATAGTACAACCAGAGTAAGGCGCTAGGTATTGAAGCGCAGCAGACTCAGAAGCAGAAGCTGCAACCACGATAGTGTGGTCTAGTGCACCGTGCTCTTCTAGTTTACGTACTACGTTAGCGATAGTAGACGCTTTTTGACCAACCGCTACGTACACACACTTAATGCCTGTACCTTTTTGGTTGATAATAGCGTCGATAGCCATTGCTGTTTTACCACACTGACGGTCACCGATGATAAGCTCACGCTGGCCACGGCCAACTGGAATCATAGCATCAACTGACTTATAACCAGTTTGAATTGGCTGGTCTACCGATTGACGTTCGATTACACCAGGTGCAATTTTTTCAACCGGCTCAAAGCCGTCAGCTTCGATCGCACCTTTACCGTCGATTGGCTCACCAAGCGTGTTTACAACACGGCCTAGTAGCGCATTACCAACAGGTACTTCTAGGATACGACCAGTAGATTGTACTTTTACGCCTTCTTGTAGGTCGGCATAAGGACCCATAACAACCGCACCAACTGAGTCTCGCTCAAGGTTTAGTGCAATTGCGTAGCGGCTTCCAGGAAGCTCGATCATTTCACCTTGCATTACATCTGCAAGGCCATGAATGCGGATAATACCGTCGGTTACACCAACAATAGTACCTTCATTGCGTGCTTCACTGGTTACATTGAACTGTTCAATTCTTTTCTTGATCAGTTCAGCAATTTCAGTGGAATTAAGTTGCATGCTCATATCCCCGTTATGCTTGCAACGCGTCTGCGAGACGGTTCAATTTCGATTTTACGGAACCATCAATAACTGTATCACCGGCTTTTACTACAAATCCGGCAATCAGGGCAGGGTCCACGTTACAATTAAGCTTCACTTTACGTGCCAAACGTTTTTCTAAAGACGCACTAAGCTCAGTTTGCTGTGCATCGGTCAACTCTGACGCTGACGTTACGTCTACTTCAATTTCTTTCTCGTAGTCTGCTTTAAGCGCATCGAACAAGGTTGAAATTTCAGGCAACGCAGATATACGTTTATTCTCTGCCAACACCTTAATTAGGTTTTGGCCGTGTTCGTCGAGCTGCTCGCCACAGATGTTAATAAAAACATCGGCCAGTGTTTCAGCAGCAACTGAACCCGTTAATAACGAGTGCATTTCTTCGTTGCTTGCTACCGCACCGGCAAAAGCCAGCATGTCTTGCCATTGGGCAATAACACCTTTCTCGACAGCGAAATCGAAAGCTGCTTTAGCGTAAGGACGAGCAACGGTTGTCAATTCAGACATGGCTCATCTCCCTCTTAAAGCTCAGCGACAAGTTTTTCAACAATGTCGTTTTGCGCTGCAGCATCGATTTCACGTTGAATGATCTGTTGTGCACCCGCGATTGCTAAAGCAGCAACCTGTTTGCGTAGATCTTCTTTGGCACGATTACGTTCAGCTTCAATTTCGGCATAACCAGAAGCGATGATTTTCTCGCGTTCCGCATGGCCTTTTTGCGTTTCGTCGTCAACCAATTGGTTGGCACGCTTTTTAGCCTGCTCGATAATTTCAGCTGCTTGCGCTTTCGCATCTTTAAGCTGCTCTGTAGCTTTCGCTTGAGCAAGCTCTAGGTCTTTCTCTGCACGTTCAGAAGCTTCAAGCCCATCGGCGATTTTCTTCTGACGTTCTTCAATCGCTGCAATTAGCGGCGGCCATACATATTTCATGCAGAACACCACGAACACAGCGAAGGCGATTAATTGACCAATAAAAGTGGCGTTAATATTCACTATCGCCTCTCCTCATAAAAGTTCGCTAGAGTATTGATTAAAGTAGGTACTGAGGTGGAGCGAACAATAGGAATAGTGCGATACCAACACCGATCATCGCGATCGCATCGATTAGACCCGCTACGATGAACATTTTTACTTGTAGTTGTGGGGCTAGTTCAGGCTGACGTGCCGCAGACTCTAGGAATTTTCCACCTAGAAGACCGAAGCCGATAGCGGTACCTAGGGCACCCATACCAATTAGGATAGCAACTGCAATTGCAAGCATGTTAAATCTCCGATTTAAAGTTAAGTTAAAGTTAATGTTAAAAGTTAAACCCGTTTATAAACCGTGCTGATGGTTTCCAGGCGAATCAACACGGTTCAATACTTTTTTTAGTGGTCTTCGCAAGCCAAGCTTAAGTAAACAATTGTCAACATCATGAAGATGAAGGCTTGTAGCGGAAGTACCAAAATGTGGAATACCGCCCACGCAAAGTGAAGAGGCAATTGGAAATAACCAATTGTCGCAATCAAAATGAAGATTAGCTCACTTGCATAAAGGTTACCGAAAAGACGTAGCGCTAATGAAAGCGGACGTGCAAGCAAGGTCACAGTTTCCAGAATGAAGTTCACTGGAATAAAGATAGGATGACCAAAAGGCTGTAGCGTAAGTTCTTTAGTGAACCCACCAATACCTTTCATTTTGATAGAGTAGAAAAGAATAAGTACGAATACGCCTGTAGCCAACGCTAACGTTAGGTTAAGGTCAGTGGTTGGTACCGCCTTCATGTATACATCGTGAGGATCCATACCAAATGCTGATGAACCCACTAGGCCAGCAATTGTTGGCAATAAATCAACCGGAATTAGGTCCATTAAGTTCATTAGCAATACCCACACGAAGATGGTTAGTGCTAATGGCGCGATGAGGCCGCTTTTACCGTGGAAGGTACTTTTGACGTTGTCGTCAACAAACTCAACAACCAATTCGACGAACGCTTGCATTTTGCCCGGTACGCCAGTAGTTGCTTTTGATGCAACGCTGCGGAAAATCCATAGGAAAAGAATACCTAGGCCAATTGACCATGCGAGTGTGTCAACATGCCATGTCCAAAAACCCGCATCAGAACACGCTTCATTAAACGCAATTCCGTTGTCGGTTGAACACATTGAGGCATTGGTCAAGTGGTGCTTGATATATTCTGAGGTAGTGTATTCAGATGCCATTGTTTAACCCAAATTGTAAAGTGTAGAAATCGTTAACTGTTCTATCGTGCTGTTCTTGTTTTGATAGTGTTGTTTGTTTATTTTTATTACTTATCAAAACACAGCATGGCCAAACTGTGACTGGCCGTGGTTACCGCATACGAAATAAACACAATAATCGGCAATGCGTTTAATCCTGCAAAAGCGATAACAAATAATATTGTCGTCAGTGCCAATTTAACTTTTGAGCCTTGGCTGAAGCTCTTCGCCACTAGATTGCTTTGCGTAGCACCGCCATAACGGAACGCAAACAGCGTGAAAATACAGGTAGGGAGAATACTCGCCATTGCACCAGCTAGTGCTGAAATCGCTGCATGGCCGCTCAACAAAACACCTAAAAAAAGAGAAAGAAAAAGCGCTATTACGACTTGAACCAAGATCCCTTTTTTCGCTAAGTTTAATCCTTGTTCAGTCAGCCTGTTTGTCACTTTATCCCGTAGCTTGTTCACGTCTAACAAAAAGCGTCAGAAGTATACTGTTTTACCGAGATTTTTCAACCATTCAACGCATCTTGAAAGTTATTTTGAAAATTTACTAAGTGTATAACTGGAAACTTGTCTATCCGCCTCGACAGCCTACTGAACGACAAGCATATGAACGAGGCGGTGGTAAGTAGTTAAATAAATCTATATAAACTATTGTATTTTATTAATAATACCGTCGAGTTGCTCAAGGTCATTGAAGCTAATTACCAACTTTCCTTTGCCCTTATTATTGTGATTTATTGCCACTTGAGCCCCCAAATTTTCAGAAAGTCGTGTCATTAAACTTTCAACATCGGGATCAACTTTTTTCTCAGCTTTTGGCTTTTCTGGTTCAAGTAGCTTCTTAACAAGCTTTTCGGTATCTCTAACGGTGAGGCCTTTTCCAGACACAGTTTGCGCTGCGGTTGATTGCTCCATACCTTCGAGCGCAAGCAAAGCACGTGCGTGCCCCATTTCAATATCACCGTGCTCAACAAGAATTTTTACATCCTCGTTCAGATTGTTTAAGCGAAGTAGATTAGTGACCGTCGTTCTGGATTTACCCACAGCCTCAGCAACTTGCGCGTGAGTTAAAGCAAACTCATTCATTAATCTATCAAGCGCCTGTGCTTCTTCCATAGCATTGAGGTCTTCACGCTGAATATTTTCAATTAATGCAATGGCAACAGCAGCTTCATCGGGTACGTTTTTAACTAGACAAGGCACTTCATCAAGCTGTGCTAGCTGTGCTGCGCGCCAACGTCTTTCACCAGCAATAATTTCATAGCGGTTAGGCTCAATTTCACGCACAACAATAGGCTGGATAACCCCTTGTGCGCGAATAGAAGACGCAAGTTCTTCTAATGCCTCTGGTGACATGTCTTTTCTTGGCTGATATTTACCGGGCGTTAAATGCTCGATGGGTAGCTTGCTTAGTTCACTGTTAGTGATCTCATCAGCAACGGCATCTCGTTCTCGTTGAGAGGAAGATTGACTGGTCGCAAGTAGCGCATCTAATCCGCGACCTAGCCCTCTTTTTTTTGGTGACATAGTTTCCTCGATGACATTAACCGAAAGGTGTCTATTGTTCGTTATTTTTTACTATTAACTGGCTTTTGCTGGGGCTGGGGCCGCTTTGTCTCTGCGACGCAGTATTTCTCCAGCTAAGGCCAAATATGCTTTAGCGCCGGTAGAGGACTTGTCGTAATACATAGCCGGTGCACCAAAACTCGGGGCTTCTGCCAACCTTACATTGCGAGGAATAACCGTGCGGTATACCTGCTCACCGAAATGTCGCTTAAGCTGCTCTGAAACATCATTTGCAAGTCTGTTCCGAGGATCGTACATGGTACGCAATACGCCTTCTATCTTCAATTCAGGATTAACTACAGACGCCAGTTTTTGGATGGTGTCCATTAAAGCAGTTAGTCCTTCAAGGGCATAATATTCACATTGCATAGGTACCATTACTGAATCGGCAGCAGCAAGGGCATTAACTGTTAACTGGTTCAGCGATGGCGGGCAGTCGATAAAAATAAAATCGTATTTGTGTTTAATAGGCGCAAGGGCATTGCGAAGTCTTACTTCACGAGCAAACATTTCCATGAGCTTGATTTCCGCTGCGGTAACGTCGCCATTTGCAGCGATGAGGTCGTACTTTCCAGAAGTATCTTTAACGATAACATCGTCAATTGGCTTCTCTTCAATCAAAAGCTCAAATGCCGTTGCATCGACTTCGTATTTATCGACACCGCTACCCATGGTGGCGTTGCCTTGCGGATCGAGATCGATGAGTAGTACTTTTCGTTTCGTTGCCGCCATAGAAGCCGCGACATTAACAGCCGTGGTTGTTTTACCAACCCCGCCTTTTTGATTCGCTATTGCGATTACCTTAGCCACATTGAATCCTGTTATAGTTTTTTAATCCAGACCAGATGACGTTCGCCAACAAGATTAGGCACTGTTAGGTTTTCTGTTCTACTAACATGGTAGTGACTACTTACTTCTTCAATTTCATCTTCAGGGTATTGCCCTTTCAGCGCCAGAAACTGCCCTTCTGAATCTACCAGATGCTGGCACCAGTGCAACATATCTTTTAAAGATGCAAACGCTCTGCTTAATACAATGTCATAAACAGGGTCAGGGATATGTGCTTCAACGCGGCTTTGAATAGGAGTTACGTTGGGCAGCTTTAGTTCATGAGCACATTGCTTCATAAAGCGAACCCGTTTACCCAAGCTGTCTAAAAGCGTAAAATTTTTCTCAGGAAAAGCAATGGCCAAGGGTATGCCCGGTAACCCAGGTCCAGTTCCCACATCGATAATTCTCGTTCCCGTTACATGGGGAATGATGGCCAGCGAATCAAGAATGTGTTTCACCATCATTTCTTTGGGATCGCGAACAGACGTTAAATTATACGCCTTGTTCCATTTGTGCATAAGTAGCACATATCCAACCAACTGCTCCTGCTGAGTGTCATTAAGTGACACTCCAAGTGCATCAATACCTTTGGTAAGAATTACTGATAATTCTTGCACTAAATTTTCGTTGCTCACGCGCTCAATGGTTCCTGTTTTCTCAACATGCCGTGTTTTTTCAAATAGACCAGTAACAACGAAATAGCTGCGGGGGTTATCCCTGAGATACGCGAAGCTTTGCCTATGGTTTCAGGGCGAGCATCGGTAAGCTTTGCGACCACTTCGTTAGAAAGACCGGATATTTTACTAAAATCTAGGTCAACAGGTAATAGCGTATTTTCATGACGCTGGGTTTTAGCAATTTCGTCCATTTGACGCGCAATATATCCAGCGTACTTAATTTGAATTTCAACTTGCTCAGCAGCAATAGGATCTTCCAACCCTGGGCCTAATGATTCAACTTGCATAAGTTGATCGTAAGAGACTTCCGGGCGTCTTATCAGCTCTTCTAGCGAGTGTTCGCGGCTCACTGGATTTTTTAAAAACGTATTGAGTTTGGGCGTGGCTGCGTGATCAGGGTGGATCCATTGACCACGTACCCTTTGTAACTCTTGCTCGACCGCTTCCATCTTAGTGTTATAGGCTTGCCATCGGGCATCGTCTACTAATCCTATTTCGCGGCCAATACCGGTTAAACGACTATCAGCATTGTCTTCGCGCAATAATAATCGGTATTCAGCACGACTGGTAAACATGCGGTAGGGCTCTTTCGTTCCCATGGTTGCAAGGTCATCGATAAGTACACCCATGTATGCCTGATCTCGACGTAAAGTTAAAGGGTCTTGCTCCTTCACTTGTAATGCTGCATTAGCACCAGCGATTAGACCTTGCGCTCCCGCTTCTTCGTAACCCGTAGTACCGTTGATTTGACCTGCAAAGAAAAGGCCGTCGATATATTTGGTTTCAAGGGTTTGTTTTAGATCCCTTGGATCAAAAAAGTCATATTCGATCGCGTAGCCTGGGCGCACCACATGGGCATTTTCAAAACCTTTGATAGAGCGAATGAATGCCATTTGCACATCGAACGGCAAACTTGTAGAAATACCATTTGGATACACTTCAATGCTGTTTAACCCTTCAGGTTCAACAAAAATCTGATGAGAATTTTTATCTGCAAAACGGGTAATTTTATCTTCAATACTTGGACAGTATCTTGGCCCGACACCTTCAATTACGCCGGTAAACATGGGCGATCTGTCTAGCCCTCCACGAATAATATCGTGCGTATTTTCATTGGTATGCGTGATGTAACACGGTATTTGTTTTGGGTGCATTGTGCGATCACCCATAAATGAAAATACGGGAACCGGATCATCTCCGGGCTGAGGCTGCATCACACTAAAATCTAAAGTGCGTGCATCTAAACGTGCAGGGGTTCCGGTTTTTAATCTGTCTACTCTGAATGGTAACGCACGTAGACGCTCTGCCAAAGCAATAGACGGGGGATCACCCGCTCTGCCACCGCGATAGTTTTCAAGCCCGATATGGATAGTTCCACCTAGAAAAGTACCTACGGTTAATACTACAGTTTTGGCTTTGAATTTCAGACCCATCTGAGTAACAACGCCAACTGCACGGTTATTTTCAACTATAAGATCATCTACGCTTTGTTGAAACAAGGTTAGGTTTTCTTGTTGTTCGACTATTGTTCTTATAGCCTGCCTGTATAGTGTTCTGTCTGCTTGCGCTCGAGTCGCTCTGACCGCTGGCCCTTTACTTGAATTTAAAGTTCTAAACTGAATACCACCCTGATCTATGGCAAGTGCCATTGCTCCACCCAACGCATCGATCTCTTTAACCAAGTGGCCTTTACCGATCCCACCTATCGCAGGATTACAAGACATTTGTCCAATGGTTTCTATATTGTGTGTTAATAGTAACGTGTTAGCACCCATTCGAGCGGCTGCTAATGCCGCTTCAGTACCAGCATGTCCACCGCCTACTACGATGACGTCAAATGCTTGGTGATAATACATGGTTAACCTCACTCTTTACTCACGTTGGATGTTTTCAGTGTGTCTGAAAAAAGGGCGCGTATTTTAGCTGACTTATAGGCTAAATAAAATGGTTAAATTTTCTTCAATTGTGTGGTTGATGGGTTTTAATGATCTTAAGATCTTCTTTAGATCTGTTTATTTTTATATTTATTAAGATCACCATGATCTGTTAGTAACTCAATAAAGCTAATTGAGATCATAATCTTACGCGATCAATAACATTGGGAAACACAGATCTATAACCACTAGATCTTCTTGTGTATAAGCAGGGTATTTATCCACAAGCGGTAAATTTAAAAATTCTATTCAATTTACAACCAAAGCTTATACACAAAGGGTTGTATGATCCTATCCACAGGACTGATCAACTTGTGATCGTGTTGGGGATAAAGTGTAGGTTAGATCATTTGTATTTTTATACTTTCCTTTAAAATCCTGTACTGTAGACGGATCTCTTTGTGGAAGAGATCTTTCCACAGCGGACGAAATAGATCTAACGATCTAGGTTAACGTTCTCTATTTGTTGTAATGGTTTTGATCAAAAAAGGCGCTCAGTTCAGCGCCTTTAATCGATTTTATTTGTATTATTTTACTTGATTAGGTTGATAAGTAGTCGGTTGTGAAGCTGTGTGATCGCTTTCATCTTGATATAAGTTGGATCTGCGACTCGGTCCAGAGAACTTTACTTTGTATGTATCGTATTCTTTGATTGATTCAAAACAGTAGCGTCCAAGGGCTCGTTCTAGTTCTACTAAGTTGTGGTTTGTAATCAATATACAGTTTTTCTTGTTTACCAATCGTTGGCGAAGCACATTGCCTAACCAACTTTGCGCATTTTTTTTCAAGACTGTCTCGTTAACGCAGACTTCATCTAGAATCAAAAGGTCAACATCGAGTAATTCTTCCGTTGCTTCTCGGAATTTCTGACCTATGTTGTCTTGCGCATTAAAGTCGTATGAGAAGTAACGCATTTCTTGAAGCGTAGAAAGTTGGCGGTAAAGTACTGATATTTCATATTGATCAATAAGTTGGTGTGCAATTGCGCCGGCAATGTGAGACTTACCACGACCGTAGTCACCATAAAAAATCATCATGTGAGAGCCGCTTGCTCGCCATGCAGGATCGTCATGAGCGGCAATAAAAGATTGGGCGATTGATACCGCTTCGATCACGTCTTCGCTGTCTTCGATAAGATTTGCGAACGTCCATTTAGGGTTTAGGTCTGAACGGCCGTGTATAGCCTCTACACGCGCTTTTTTAGTACGTTGTTGTAGTGCTTGTACCTCTTGGTTTGCCTGCGCCTCGTAGGTGGCTCTGAGTGTTTTGTAATCGGTGTAGTTATTACCGGTGACTAAAGGTTTATTCAGCGCTTTTGCCAAGTTGGCAATTTTATCGGTTATGCGATCCATAGTACTAAGTCTTCTTTAACGTGGCGTATTTTTCTACAAGGGCTTTGGCATTATCGTCCGCTTCTAATCCGGCTTCAACTTTTACGGTTTGCGTACCAATTTGAGTAGTCGCAGTGTAACCGCTGTTTATACGCTTTTGTTTAAGGTTATTAACGAACTTTTGTGTCCATTGATATTGGGTGAATTGTTGATGAGGTTTCCCCAACCAATAGGCAATAAATTCTCCAACATCGTGTTCGTCGTAGGTTTTGTCTATTATTCCCACCAGCACAGCTAGATCTGTAAACAATTGATCATTGGGTTTCCATTGGGTGTGCATTGCGGTGGGAGACGTGTGTAGAGATGAAAAATTGTCTGAGGACGCGTGAAGTAGGGGAAGTACTAAAGACATTCCATTAATTGAATGAGATAAATCAACGGTGGATGGAACATTAATAAGGCCAGCGTCTTCCAAATGCCTAATCAAGCTGTTTATTTGTCTTCCTCGCAAAAATGTTTCTGATTTACCATCGCCATTGAGAAGTTCCAACAGAGGTTTGTACTGCACCGGTTCCGTAGCGCCGGTATCCCGATTTGCTGTTGGTCGTAGACCAAGCATGTAAAGCACTCTTGCGGAATTGCTAATCGGTGAAGCAAGTGCAGCGAGTTCGGCATCGGTATAGGCGGAGGACATTGTTGTTACGCAACAATGGTTTCGTTAAACCACTCCACAGCGTTTTCTTCAGGAATAGGGTGAGTGAGTACATCTATTAAGTGTGGTTCAGATAACAGCGTAGCCCCTTGCGCCTTGAGTATAGATGCAATTGACAGAGCACCATGACAGAAAGTGTCGTAGCTAGTGTCACCTAACCCTATGACATAGCTCTTAGTTTCACTGAGATCGGTATTTTTCAAGTCGTTTGCAAAGGGTTGTATATTGTCAGGAAGTTCGCCTGCGCCATGAGTTGACGTGCACACTATCCATGTTGATGTTTTATTAATATCTGACAATTTAGGATCGAAATGTAACTCACAGGTATCGCCTTTGGCGGTGATCTCTGCCTCTAAGGCTTCTGCGACATATTCAGATGCTCCAAGCATGGATCCGACAATAATTGAATAGTGATGTGACATATGGCTATTTCCCAATACAGAATGATGAGAATATCTTACCAAGGAGATCGTCTGAGGTGAATTCCCCTGTAATCTCGCAAAGGGCTTGGTGTGCCAAGCGCAAATCTTCAGCGAGTAACTCTCCTGCAATTGCATCGTCTAGCTGTTGTTTACCTGTGATCACTAGTTGATGTGCTTGGTCTAGCGCGTCTAGGTGCCTACGTCGTGCAGTAAACTGACCTTCTGTAGTCGCGTCGAAGCCCATGGTATTGGCTAAATGAGATTTTAGCGTATCCACACCACGGTTTTCTTTGGCAGATAAATTGATAACAACCACGTCACCGTGCTCTGTTGATACGGTTTGTTGACCCACGGTAATGTCTGACAGATCGGCCTTGTTCTTGACTACCGACACTGGAATTCCCGCAGGTAGGCGTCCCATAAATTCAGGCCAAATATGATAAGGGTCCGAGGTTTGTGTTGTGGTGGAATCGGTAACAAACAGAACGTGATCAGCTTCATTGATAGCTTGCCAGGCTCTGGCAATACCAATTTGCTCTACTTTATCTGGGCTGTCTCGAAGTCCCGCTGTATCAATAATGTGAAGGGGCATTCCATCAATGTGAATATGCTCTTTCAGTACATCTCGTGTTGTTCCCGCAATATCGGTAACTATGGCACTCTCTTTACCCGCTAGGGCATTGAGTAAACTCGATTTTCCAGCATTCGGCTTCCCTGCAATGACCACTTGCATGCCTTCGCGCAGTAAAGATCCTTGCTTTGCTTGTGCTTTTACATCGTCGAGTTTGGCGAGGATGGCGTCCAGATCTCCGGCAACTTTTCCATCAGACAAAAAGTCGATCTCTTCGTCTGGAAAATCAATTGCAGCTTCTACATACATTCGCAAATGAATGATTTGTTCAGAAAGCATTTGGATTTGTGTAGAGAACTCACCTTGTAGTGATCGCAATGCACTTTTAGCGGCTTGCTTAGAGCTTGCGTCTATCAAATCAGCAATTGCCTCGGCCTGTGCAAGGTCTAGTTTGTCATTCAAAAACGCTTGTTCACTGAATTCGCCTGGTGCAGCCATGCGTGCCTTGCCCGTTGCTAATACCGCATCAACAAGCATGTCCATGACCACTTGACCTCCGTGACCTTGTAGCTCTAATACGTCTTCTCCCGTGAACGAGTGAGGCGCTTTGAAATACAATGCTATACCTTGGTCTATGGTGTCATTGTCACCATTTACGAATGAGGTATAAGTGGCTAGGCGGGGGGACAAGGGCACTGGCACAAGTAACTTTGCTATTTCGCTTACGTTGGGGCCAGACACACGAATGATACCAACACCGCCACGGCCTGGTGCCGTGGCTTGTGCGATAATAGTTTCAGTAGCAGACAAGGTCATAAGAAGTCTTAGTCGCGGAAGTTCTTATACTGGAAAGGCTGGCCTAAATCGGCACCTTTAACGAGGGCGATAACTTGTTGAAGGTCATCGCGCTTTTTACCTGTGACACGAAGCTCGTCACCTTGAATTGAGGCTTGCACCTTCATCTTGTTGTCTTTGATCAGCTTGACGATTTTTTTGGCGACAGCTTGCTCAATACCTTCTTTGAACCCTATGCTCTGGCGATAGGTTCTTCCATGGGCGTCATAGGGTTTAACGTCCATCGAAGAAGTGTCAACGCCCCGTTTTGCACAGGCACCACGAAACATGCTTTCCATTTGCTGTAGTTGGAACTCTGCTTCGGCAGTCATTAGTACGGTTTTGTCTTTGTATTCAAATGACGCTTCTATTCCGCGAAAATCAAAACGGGTTGATAGCTCACGGCTTGCGTTTTCAGTGGCGTTACGCACTTCTTCCATATTAATTTCAGATACGATATCAAATGAAGGCATTTATTCTGTCCTCTTAAACAACACAGCCCGCAATGGCGGGCTGCTAATTAACTTATTTAGTGTTTATTCCCCGCTTCTCCATAGAAGCATATATCATTTTGGCTTGTACCAAGGTAATCACGTTACTCACTAGCCAGTAAAGTACCAGACCCGCTGGGAACCATAAGAAGAATACACTCATTGCTACAGGCATCCACTGCATGATTTTTTGCTGCATTGGGTCTGTCACTGTGGTGGGTTGTAGCTTCTGTAGCAGATACATACTTGCACCAGTTAATACTGGAAGTACGAAGAATGGATCTTTAACTGAGAGGTCAGTGATCCATAGCGCAAAGTCGGCGTGGCGAAGCTCTACACTTTCCATCAGAACCCAGTAAAGCGCTAGGAAAATAGGCATTTGAAGCAACAAGGGTAAGCAACCGCCCATAGGGTTAACTTTTTCTTTCTTGTACAGTTCCATCATGGCTTGAGACATTTTTTGTCTATCGTCACCAAAACGGTCTTTAAGCTGTTGCATTTTAGGCGCTAAGTTACGCATTTTAGCCATTGACTCATACTGCTTTTTGGTTAGCCAGTACATGGCTCCTTTCACAATAATAGTGATAAGAATAATAGCCACACCCCAGTTGTTTACTAGGCTGTGTAAGAACATAAGCAGCGCGAATAAATATTTAGAGATCCACCACAGGAAGCCATAATCCACGGTGAGGTCAAGTCCTCTTGCCAATTCAGCAAGCTTATCTTGCTTCTTAGGCCCCATATATAACGTAGTGGTGAGTGATTCACTTTCTCCTGTTGCGATAGTTGCTGATGGAGCAATAATACCGATAGATGCATATTGACCGTTGCTATTACTTGAGTAGATAACGTTTGTCGCATCTTGCGGTGGGATCCATGCAGCGACAAAGTAGTGTTCTAGCATCGCTGCCCAACCGGCAGGCGTCGTTTCTTTTAGATTTTCATCAATGATATCGTCAAAAGTGTATTTCACATAACGATCGTCAGCAGTAGAGTACGCCGCACCGCGATAGGTCGGCATAAACATGTTGCTGTCATCTTCAACGTTTAATGATTGTTTCAATTGTGCGTATGGTTGCACGGTAACCGATGCACTAGTGTTATTGGTGACTTTATAGTCAACTTTTACATCGTAGGCATCTCGAGTGAAAGTGAAGGTTTTTACCACCTTGAGACCTTGGTCGTTCATCCAAACGAGTGGAACGACTAAAGTGTCCTCTGTTAGTTCATAGAAGGTTTTTTCAGCGCGGTAGACAGGACGACCTTCTGGGCTCGCATCTGGCCCTTGAGCGCCAGTAAGGCCACTTTGCGCAATATATGAAGATCTACCAGAGCGCAGTAGACTGAATGGAACGTCTGATCCTTGCTCTACTGGGTATTTTAATAGGTCAGTACTAACAACGTCACCGCCGAGTAAATCGATACGGATATCAAAAGTATCTGTTATAACTTCAATTATTCTGCTAGTGGCTACAGGTTCGCTAGGTACTGTAACACCCGGTACGTCATCGCTTACTGGGACATCATCATTTGTTGCTGTTGCTTCAAATGAAGGTACACCTTGAGGCACATTGGCTGCTTGCTGTTCCATCTCAACTTGTTGTACCGGTTGAGGGCCATAATCCTTTTGCCATTGTTGCCAAAGCAAGAAACTCACTAGCGCTAGGCCAATGATGAGAAAACTACGTTGCGATTCCATACTGGTCTCTTTAGTCTGATTGTTTATTTTGTTGTTTTTCCGGCACTGGATCGTATCCGCCGGCATGCAAAGGGTGGCATTTTAATATGCGTTTAATCGATAACCAACTGCCTTTTGCAATTCCGTGCACTTTTAATGCTTCAATAGCGTAATGCGAGCATGAAGGGTGAAAGCGACATCGTTGTCCCAGCATAGGGGAAACAAGCCATTGATACAGCTTTATGAGTAAAATTGGAAGCGCAATTAAGATGCTTTGCAACGCTTTGCTAATTTTTTCCATAATTTATCTAATGTGGTGAACACTTCTTGATTCGACAAGGTGTCTGCTCCACTTTTTCCTATAACGATAATATCGACATTGGGAAGATTGTGCTGTTTGTGGCGAAAGCTTTCTCGTACCAGACGTTTTAGTCGGTTTCTGTCATGGGCTTTGCGAATACGTTTTTTAGCGAGAGTAATACCAAGTCGGGGAGTGGGTTGACCACTAGGACGTGCTAATACAGTAAATGAAGGAGATACAGCAGGGGTAGCGTCGTTAAACACATGGGTAAAGTGGGAGGGAGTTAACAGACGTAACTCCCTAGAAAACTGATTCTTGCCCACTTCGGCGTCTTTCCATTAAGCAGAAAGACGAGCGCGGCCTTTTGCACGGCGAGCTGCTAGTACTTTACGACCATTTTTAGTCGCCATACGAGCACGGAAACCGTGAGAACGCTTACGCTTAAGATTGCTCGGTTGAAATGTTCTTTTCATGACCAAAGTCTCACTTTATTAAGTTAATAATAGGCGTTTCAACAGACAAAGATATCTTCAACACTAAAGTTAACTTTGCTCATTGTTTTTGGGCCCATCCCAAAAGGACGCTGAATTCTAGAGATCTCGTGGCCATCTGTCAATGTTTATTGGCCATTCGAAGTGTAAAAAGTAGGCATTTTTACGCAGATTTTCGAGTTCGTTCACCTTAGCTGGAAGCAAATATTGTGAATAACGGGTTTTTTGACTACAACTTATCCACAGATTACTGCATTTAAATTCAGACTAGTCCCAAATTTCGTGTGATCAAGTTTAGTTTTCCACTGTTTAAATAACAAATATGAATTTAGTAGTGATCAAATGTTATATTAATAATTTTCTTTTAATTCATATGGTTGAATAATTGATCCGAAGGATCGATCCTGATCAGTGTTTACTTTTTTTGCTTAGCGTTAGATAATCCACAGCGAAAAATATTAATAATTGCCTCGCTGATACCCAACAGAAATTTATTCTAGCCAAGTGTTCATTCTAATGCGCTATGGTGCCTGTTATCCCGGTGTGTTGTTGGTAATAGTAGTGAGTTACGGGAGCTAAACGTACCATGTCGTTATGGAACCAATGCCTTGAGCGTTTGCGTCAAGATTTGCCTACGCAGCAGTTCAGCATGTGGATAAGACCACTTGTTTCACAAGAAGAGGAAGGTCTTGTAGCCTTATATGCGCCAAATCGGTTTGTGCTTGATTGGGTTCGCGATAAATACCTCAATAGTATTACCGCACTGCTTCATGAATTTGCAGGTGCAAACGCACCTCAACTTAGATTAGATGTGCTAAAGCGTGATTTGGCGCAAGTTCAACGACCAACCAGTATAAATAATGGTGGATCTCATCTAGTAGCGCCTACTAGTAGTAATCAGGTTTCGCAGCCCGCTATCTCAGTTCCATCGTCAAATGAACCTATACCTTCTCCATCGGCTCCAATGCCGTTTTCGTCATTCAATGCTTCTGTAGCCGATTCTCCAAAGCCGGTAAGTACGCCACCGTCTGTAGTTCCGATCCCTGAAGCGATGAAACACAAAAGCAATATTAACGGTACCTATCAATTTGATAATTTCGTTGAAGGTAAATCAAACCAATTAGCTCGCGCCGCTGCAACGCAGGTAGCAAATAATCCTGGTGGTTCATACAATCCGCTATTCATCTATGGTGGTACAGGTCTGGGCAAGACTCACCTGCTTCACGCGGTAGGAAATGGCATAGTTGCCAATAAACAAGATGCAAAAATTGTATACATGCATTCAGAGCGTTTTGTACAAGATATGGTAAAGGCACTTCAAAACAATGCGATTGAAGATTTTAAACGTTTTTATCGTTCAGTAGATGCTTTGCTCATTGACGACATTCAATTCTTTGCTAATAAAGAACGTTCTCAAGAAGAATTTTTCCATACGTTTAACGCCTTGCTTGAAGGTAATCAGCAGATCATTCTTACGTCCGACCGCTATCCAAAAGAAATTGACGGTGTAGAAGACAGACTTAAATCTCGCTTTGGTTGGGGGCTGACTATTGCGATTGAGCCACCAGAGCTAGAAACGCGCGTTGCTATTCTTATGCGTAAAGCTGCTGAAAATAGAATTCATTTGCCTAATGAAGTTGCCTTTTTCATTGCTAAGCGACTTCGCTCTAATGTTCGCGAGCTAGAAGGGGCGCTAAACCGTGTTATTGCTAATGCGAATTTCACGGGTCGTCCAATTACTATCGATTTTGTACGCGAAGCTTTGCGAGATTTGCTAGCACTGCAAGAAAAGTTGGTTACCGTAGACAATATTCAAAAGACAGTTGCAGATTACTACAAGATAAAAGTCGCTGATATTCTTTCAAAACGCAGAAGCCGCAGCGTTGCCCGACCACGTCAAGTGGCTATGGCACTCGCTAAGGAACTGACTAATCATAGCTTACCAGAATTGGGTAATGCATTCGGAGGTCGTGATCACACCACCGTTTTGCATGCTTGCCGAAAAATAGAGCAGCTAAGAGAGGAAAGTCATGATATAAAAGAAGACTATAAAAACCTCATACGGACTTTGTCTTCATAAAATGACTTTTAGAGGCGAGATAGCAAAGCGATGAAATTTACCATAAGCCGCGAAACGTTTTTACAACCTCTTCAATTGGTGTCTGGCGCTATCGAGCGTCGTCACACCTTGCCAATTCTATCTAATATACTTATCAAGGTAAGTGAAGGTGCCCTTTGGCTTACAGGTACCGACTTAGAAGTTGAGCTAATTTCAAGCGTAAAGCTAGAAGGCGAGTCTGTAGACGGTGAAATCACCGTACCCGCAAAAAAACTCTTCGATATCATTCGGGGGTTGTCGGATGGTACAGACATAGTTTTTTCAGTTGACGGTAATAAAGCGCTTATTCGAGCAGGGCGCGGTCGTTATACCTTATCTACCTTGTCAGCTTCTGATTATCCAAATCTTGAAGATTGGGAAGGAGAGGTAGAGTTTGAAATTTCATGTAGCAACTTAAAACGACTGATTGATGCCACCAGTTTTTCAATGGCGCAACAAGATGTTCGTTATTATTTGAATGGTATGTCTCTTGAAACCGAAGACACCACCATACGCACCGTTGCTACTGATGGACACCGTCTTGCACTGTGTCGTTTAACCTATGACACAGCGTTGCCGTCTCGTCAGGTAATTATTCCTCGTAAGGGTGTGTTGGAAATTTCTCGTCTTATTGGTGAAGAGGATAAGTCTCTTAAAATTCAAATTGGCGCTAACCACTTACGCCTATTTTCGAATGACTTTATTTTTACTAGTAAGCTTGTTGACGGCCGTTTCCCTGATTATCGTCGTGTGCTACCAAAAGACGGTGACAAAGAGATTTTGGCAAGCAAAGCGGTACTGAAAGACGCATTTTCTCGTGCAGCCATTCTTTCCAATGAAAAGTTTCGAGGCGTTCGTTTAAACCTTTCGTCGGGTGAAATTAAGATTACGGCGAATAACCCCGAGCAGGAAGAAGCGGAAGAGATCGTTGATATTAATTACGAGGGAAGTGACTTAGAGATTGGTTTCAACGTTGCTTACCTTATCGATGTACTCAATGCGTTGGGCTCAGACGAAGTTAAGCTAAGCATGTCAGATGCCAATGCTAGTGCGCTGATTGAAGATGCTTCAGATGACGCTGCGCTATACGTCATTATGCCTATGCGTTTGTAGAGTACAGATATAATCCAGTGCTTAACAATATTATATTTTTCGGTGGGTGTACAATAAGTGTGCACCCACTTCGCTTTAAGTAGCTTAGAATGCTAGTAATAAGCAAATGAAGTTACGACGCCTCCACCTTTCCAACTTTAGAAATATATCGTCTCTTGATATTACTCCTTCACCATCGTTGTCGGTGATAATTGGCAAAAATGGTAGTGGAAAGTCTTCTATTCTCGAATCCATTTATTATCTTGGTTTCGGTCGTTCATTTCGTACAAAAAAACACGAGTCTGTTATTCAAACTGAAAGTAATGCTTTCAGTGTGTTTTCCCTTGCCAATAGAGATAACGGGGAAGAAGTTAAGGTAGGTTTACAGCGAGATAAATCAGGCGGGTTTACTTGTAGTATTAATGGCGAACACTCTACCAAGCTGTCTGATTTAGTAAGCTTGGTGCCTGTTCAGCTGTTTACCCCCCAAAGTACAGACCTTGTACTAGGTTCGCCTTCTGAACGTCGACGTTTTTGTGATTGGGGATTGTTTCACGTGGAACATGACTACAGTTTATTAACGTCACAGTTTCAGAGCTATCTAAAGCATCGCAACGCGTTATTAAAGCAAAAGGCTAATTTGAGCAGTTCAGAATACAGTTACTGGGAAGCGTGTTTTGTCCAGAAAGCTATGGAGCTACACTCCCGACGGGTAGATTATGTGAACGCTCTTGCCCCTTTCTTTGAACAATATATCAATGAATTCCTTCCAGAGTACGAAGTTACGATTTCTTACTATAAAGGTTGGGAAAAAGATGCCAGTTTAGAAGAAAGCTTAGTTAAAAAACGTGAGTATGATGTTAAAATAGGGCATACATCTTCTGGGCCACACAAGGCTGATATACGCCTAAAAGTAAACGGTCTTAATGCTCAGGAACTTTTATCGCGAGGACAGCTCAGAATGGCTGTGGCGGCGCTGCAATTGGCTCAAACAGCGCTGTTTAATAATCAAACATCACGTAAGAGTGTTTTTCTACTCGATGATGTTGGGGCTGAGCTTGATGCTGAAAAGCGAGAACGATTTATCGACGGTTTATTGCGAATGGACACGCAGGTTTTTGTAACTGCAATTGAATCATCACAATTAGAATTCATCGCTAAATATAATGAAAAAAGAATGTTTCACGTGGAACATGGAAGCGTGAAAGAGGAGTAAAAGACAATATGTCAGAACAGAATAACTACGACTCGTCCAGTATTAAAGTACTGAAAGGATTGGATGCTGTACGTAAGCGCCCTGGTATGTATATTGGTGATACCGATGATGGCACTGGCTTACACCACATGGTATTTGAGGTGGTTGATAATTCAATCGACGAAGCATTAGCAGGACACTGTTCTGAAATTGTTGTTCAAATTCACACAGATGGTAGTGTATCAGTTTCAGATAATGGCCGTGGTATTCCTACCGAAATTCACCCCGAAGAGGGCGTATCTGCTGCTGAAGTTATCATGACTGTACTGCACGCAGGCGGTAAATTTGACGATAACTCGTATAAAGTATCGGGTGGTCTACACGGTGTAGGTGTATCGGTAGTAAATGCGTTATCAAGTAAATTGAAGCTTCGTATTCGTCGTGCAGGTAAGAGTCACGAACAAGAATATCAACACGGCGTACCTCAACAACCTCTTGCGGTTGTTGGCGAAACTGAAAAAACAGGTACCAGCGTGCGCTTCTGGCCCAGTGAAGAAACATTCTCTGATACCTTGTTCCATTATGACATCTTAGCTAAACGCCTTCGTGAGCTATCTTTCTTGAACTCTGGTGTTTCCATTCGTTTGAAAGATGAAAGAGATGGCAAAGAAGACCACTTTATGTATGAGGGTGGTATTCAAGCATTCGTTGAATACTTGAACCAGAACAAGACACCTGTACATCAAAAAGTTTTCCATTTCTCTTCAGAACGTGAAGACGGAATATCAGTAGAAGCTGCACTTCAGTGGAACGATGGTTTCCAAGAAAACATCTTTTGCTTTACCAATAACATCCCTCAGCGTGATGGTGGCACTCACTTAGCGGGTTTCCGTGGTGCACTTACACGTACGTTGAACAACTACATGGAGAAGGAAGGGCTTAATAAAAAAGCGAAAACCAATGCCAGTGGTGATGATGCCCGTGAAGGTTTAACCGCCGTTATTTCAGTGAAAGTACCGGATCCGAAATTCTCTTCTCAGACAAAAGACAAGCTTGTATCTTCTGAAGTTCGTCCAGCTGTTGAATCTGCAATGAATGAAAAGCTAGCAGAGTTCTTGTTAGAGAATCCGAGTGACAGTAAGACCATTGCTAGTAAAATTATTGATGCCGCTCGTGCTCGCGAAGCTGCACGTAAAGCCCGAGAAATGACCCGCCGAAAAGGTGCACTAGACTTAGCTGGATTGCCAGGAAAATTAGCAGACTGCCAAGAAAAAGACCCAGCGCTAAGTGAATTGTACATAGTGGAGGGTGACTCTGCGGGCGGTTCCGCTAAGCAAGGTCGTAACCGTAAGAATCAGGCAATATTGCCACTTAAAGGTAAGATTCTAAACGTAGAAAAAGCCCGTTTTGACAAGATGCTTTCTTCACAGGAAGTCGCAACACTTATCACTGCTTTAGGCTGTGGTATTGGTCGGGACGAGTACGACCCAGAAAAACTTCGCTACCATAGCATCATTATTATGACCGATGCTGATGTAGATGGCTCACACATTCGTACTTTGTTGCTGACCTTCTTCTACCGTCAAATGCCGGAAATTATTGAACGTGGATATGTCTATATTGCACAGCCTCCATTATATAAAGTGAAGAAGGGTAAGCAGGAGCAATACCTTAAGGATGATGATGCGCTTACTTCTTACTTAACGTCGATTGCATTGGATGGGGCTTCTCTTCATACGAGTGAATCTGATCCGGGAATTAGTGGTGTAGGGTTAGAAACTCTGGTTACTCAGTATCAAACCGTAGAAAAAATGATTGGCCGCATGAAGCGTATCATGCCTGAATCATTACTTTATCGCATGCTGTACACTTCGGTAATTAACCTTGATGACCTGAAGCAAGAAAGCACACTTACACCGGTTGCTGAAAGCTTTGTAGAGCAGTTAACAGCTAATGAATCTGATGGTGCGACTTATCGTTTTGAGATTCGTAGAGACGCAGAGCTGAGCGAATTCTACATCACAATTATCATGCGTATGCACGGTATTGATTACGAGTACAACATTAACCACGAGTTTATTGAGTCGACAGAATATCAACGCATTAAAGACCTAAACCTTGCGATTAACGATATGATGGCAGACGATGCATACGTGAAAAGAAATGAACGTACGCAGCCTGTGAGCGCGTTTAAAGAAGCACTTGAGTGGCTAATGACTGAGGCTAAGCGCGGTCAATACGTACAGCGTTATAAAGGTCTTGGTGAGATGAATCCAGATCAACTTTGGGAAACCACCATGGACCCAGAAAGCCGCAGAATGCTTCAAGTGACAATTGAAGATGCCATTGGGTGTGACCAATTGTTTACCACATTAATGGGCGACCAAGTAGAGCCTCGCAGAGAGTTTATTGAAGCTAACGCGCTTAAGGTTGAAAACCTAGACGTTTAGCGCTTAAACAGAACTGAAAGAAGAAAACCGGTATCAGAAATGATACCGGTTTTTTTATAGGAAAATTTTGACTAGCGAATACGAGACACAGTGAGAAGCACTTCACCATTCTTGGGCTGGCTGATTTGAAAGCGATAGAAGCCTGTGACAGTAGGGGTGAATTGTAGGGTCTGAGATGATTGCTTACAGGTGAGGACAGATTGAGTGCCTAACATTACTGGCTGGCTCTTAATCATTGCACCGCAGCTCTGTGTGGGTGTCCAATTAGCGTCAGAAAGCCTAAAATCGTATGGTTGGCCGTCTGCTATTAACTCAATATCAACCGTCCATTGAGTGTCGTCTAACGGCGTAAATTTATAAGCAGGAAGTGCCTCCCACCAGTTAAATGAACCACGAAGGTACAAGGTAGTGAAGTTGACTGGCGTAGCATTAGTACGACCAGATAATGATGAGCTAGACGTGCATCCGGTAATTAACACGCCAAGTACAAGAGCAACAATATATTTGGTCACGACGAGAATTCCTTTTTAAAAAACATAAAAAAGCCCAAACAAACGTTGGGCTTTAATAATTGCTTTAGTTGCAACTAACGCTAACTCTAACTCTTAGCTAACAATGAAACGTCAGCTGTGGTTAGGAATAAGCCTCGAAGCAATTGGAGCAATGCCAAACGATTTGCTTTAATGGCTTCATCGTCTGCCATTACCATCACATTGTCAAAGAAGTTATCGATAACGTCGCGCAACGTAGACAATGTAGTAAGTATGCGTGAGTAATCTGTTGATTGAAGACTTTCGGTAACTACAGAATTAGCCGCAGATAGTGCTTCAAATAATGCCTTTTCAGCGTCTTCTACAAGAAGTGCTTCATCTACACTATTGCTGATAACAAGGCTCTGTTTAGCGAGTATATTAGCAACGCGTTTATTTGCTGCTGCTAAAGCTTCTGCTTCTGGGGCAAGCTTAAAGCTATCTACCGCAGAAATACGAGCCATATAATCGGTAGGCTGAGTAGGGCGGCGAGACGCTACTGCTTGAATAACATCTGTGCCTATGCCTTTGTCTTGAAGGAAGGCTACAAACCTACCCAACACAAAATCTACAACCTGAGTTTGGGTATCGCTATTAGTTAGCTTGTCACCATAAACCTCAATGGCTTTAGTAACTAGTTCTTCTAAATCTAGTGCTAAAGATTGCTCGGTTATGATTCTAATAGCACCGATAGCCGCACGTCGAAGCGCGAATGGATCTTTGTCACCCTTGGGTAATTGGCCAATACCGAAAATACCTACTAGTGTGTCGAGCTTATCAGCAAGTGCTACACTTGCAGCAACTGTATCGGAAGGAACCGCATCGCCGGCAAAGCGGGGGAAGTATTGCTCGTAAAGCGCATTAGCCACTTGAGGGTTCTCACCATCATTTAGCGCGTAGTACTTACCCATGACACCCTGAACGTCAGGGAATTCCATGACCATGTTGGTCATTAAGTCTGTTTTAGCAAGTAAACCTGCACGTGCTGCAAGCGCTGAATCAGCACCAATCTGCTCGCCAATAAATGCGGCTAGTGCAGAAATACGTTCTGATTTTTCTTTAAGTGTTCCTAATTGCTTTTGGAAAAGTACGGTAGAAAGTTTGTCTAAACGGCTTTCTAATGTTGCTTTTTTGTCGCTATTAAAGAAGAACTCAGCATCAGCTAGGCGAGGGCGAATAACCTTTTCGTTACCTGAAATAACCTGAATAGGGTCGCGACTCTCAATGTTACTTACAAATAAGAAAGTGTTAGAAAGGGCTCCATTGCTGTCCAGTAGAGGAACATACTTTTGGTCATCTTTCATGGTGTAGATCAGTGCTTCTTTAGGAACTTCAAGGAACGACTCATCGAAGCTAGCTTGAAGTATAACTGGCCACTCTACCAGTGAAGCAATCTCTTCTAATAGGGCATCATCGAAGTCGGCGGTAAGCGATAGTTTAGCCGCTGCGCTTAACAAGCCTTCACTGACTTTTGCTTTACGCGCTTCAAAATCTGCAAGCACATATTGAGACTGCAAGGTATCAAGGTAGCTATCAGCGTGGTCAAGTTCAACGCGACCGTCGCCGTGAAAACGATGCCCTTGAAGTACTCTATCACTAGAAAGGCCTAGTGCGGTTACAGGTACAATGTCACTGCCGTAAAGTACGGTCAAGGTATGCACCGGGCGAATAAATTGAGTACTGTTGCTACCCCAGCGCATAGGCTTAGGAATAGGTAGCTTGCTAATAGCTTGGTTAATAATATCACCGAGCAGTGCTGATACAGACTTACCTGCAACCTCAGCTTTATGAAGCAACCATTCGCCTTTATCTGTTACTAAGCGTTCTGCCTGGCTAACCTCTATGCCATTACCACGAGCCCAGCCTAATGCGGCTTTTGTGGGGTTACCGTCGGCATCAAATGCTGCAGCTACCGCAGGGCCTCGTTTCTCAACGACTTTATCTGCCTGTTTTTCAGCAAGGGCACTAACCCGAACTGCAAGACGGCGAGGGGCTGCATACCACTCAACCGATTCGAAGCTTAAATCTGCCGTTTCAAGGGCTGCTTGAATCTGTACCGCAAAACTCTCACCTAGATTTTTAAGTGCCTTAGGTGGAAGTTCTTCAGTTCCTAATTCTACTAAACAGTTTTGAGTAAGCACTATTTAGCCTCCTTCTTACATAATGGGAAGCCAAGTGCTTCACGGGCATTGTAGTAACTTTCAGCACATGCTTTTGCTAATGTGCGTACGCGAAGAATGTATCTTTGACGTTCTGTTACCGAAATAGCGTGTCGCGCATCAAGCAGATTAAATGCATGAGACGCCTTCATTACTTGTTCGTAGGCAGGTAATGGCAAGTTGTGTTCGATAAGTTTTTGGCTTTCCGCCTCACACTCGTCGAAGGTTCTGAAAAGTGCATCAACGTTCGCATGCTCAAAGTTATAGGCTGATTGTTCTACTTCATTTTGATGGAATACGTCACCGTAGGTGACTTTGCCCAATGGGCCGTCTGTCCATACAAGATCATAAATAGAATCTACCCCTTGAACGTACATTGCTAAACGCTCTAGACCGTAGGTGATTTCACCGGTAACTGGTTTACACTCTAGCCCACCTACTTGCTGGAAATAAGTAAACTGAGTTACTTCCATACCGTTAAGCCAAACTTCCCAACCTAGACCCCATGCGCCTAACGTTGGCGATTCCCAGTTGTCTTCTACAAAACGTATATCGTGTGTAAGAGGGTCGAAGCCAAGCTCTTTAAGCGAGCCCAAATATAACTCCTGAATATTATCTGGAGAGGGCTTGAGCATTACTTGGAACTGATAGTAGTGCTGTAAACGATTGGGGTTTTCACCATAACGTCCATCAGTTGGGCGACGGCATGGTTGTACATAAGCGCTGCTCATTGGCTCAGGGCCAAGAGAGCGAAGAAATGTCATCGGGTGAAATGTGCCCGCACCAACTTCCATATCGAGAGGTTGGATGATGACACAGCCCTGACGAGCCCAATAATCCTGTAGCGCGAGGATTAACCCTTGAAAGGTTTTAATATCGTATTTCTGCATACATTCGCTGCTTATTGGTTAACGGTATAAAAAAGATGCATAGTATACATTTTGTGAAGGGTAGTATGTAGATGTAATACATGAAAATGCAGCATCTATTGAGGAATAATGCTAGAAGGTTTAAGCGCAAAATCGCTAAGTGAGAACACATGAATAAAGTGACCAGGTGCAACTGGGTGAGTGAAGACCCTTTGTATCAAAAATATCATGACAAGGAGTGGGGGCGACCAGTGGAAGACAGCCAGCAGCTTTTCGCAAAACTATGTTTAGAGGGGCAGCAAGCAGGGCTTTCTTGGATAACTGTACTCAAGAAACAAAAAAACTATGAAGCCGCCTTCTTTGACTTTTTGCCTTCTAAAATTGTTGAGATGACCGAAGACGATGTGGAACTACTGATGACAAATGCAGGACTCATTCGGCATAGACTCAAGCTAAACGCAATCGTTAAAAATGCGAAGGCGTACTTATCAATTGAACAGAAGCAATCTTTTAGTGACTATATTTGGGCGTTCACTGAGGGAAAAACCATTCCGGGAGAGGTCGAAGGTAACCAAGAGGTGTGTGCCTCTGTTGCAAAAAAGATGTCGAAAGACCTAAAAAAGCGGGGCTTTACTTTTGTTGGAGAGACGATTTGCTATGCTTTCATGCAGGCCGTAGGTATGGTGAACGACCATGCTAAGACATGCTTTTGTTATCATGAGGTGGGTAAGCTTGCTAGAAAATAGGAAAGAGTAGACAGGAGTCTACCCTTTCATCAATTCTGCACTGTAGGCTTTAATACTGGGGAGTTCGCTTAAAACATTCGACTCAAACTCTGATTCTATCTGTTCCCGCGCCATATCTTGTTTGCGTTTCTCTTTCTTAGATAACTTCTTTCTATCGTCTAATGTGGCGAAGCCACTAATGGCAATAAACAGAGCATGGGTGTGCGGGTAGGTGTTTTTGAAATCGGGCTGAGGATCGATGGGTAGTGCATTGAGCAAATTAACGATACGAATAACCCCTTCGCTTAATTCACACTGTTGTTGCTCCATTGCCATGGCAATCACGTGAACACTTTCACTAATGTTGTAAATACGCGTATTACGTACGTTGTTTTGACGCTCTTTTTGCTGCTTAAGTAAAAACAACAAGCGTCCAGCGTAAAAACTAAGTCCAATAATAATAAGTGCAGCAAAACACACTGCAAGATAGATCCAAGGCATAAGGGTACTCTAAAAAGTTAAACCGTTGACTGAGTTAATCTTTGAAGTCTTCCATATCAATAGCGTCGAGAGAGTCGAATGGATCGTTTTCTTCTTCCTCATCATCTACCTCTACAATTCCAAGCAAATCGCACAGGATACGGTGTCGTGCCATCTTTTCGTCAACATACGCTTGTTGCTCTTTAGTGAGTGGTTTGTCGTCGTCGAGTTTGTCTAGCAGTGATGCAAGGCGCTGGTCTGCTTCTAATGCCGCTAGTTCTTGCGCTGGGGTGGCATACTTTCGTTTTTGTGGTTGAGCAGACGCTGTTGGCGTTTCTACTTTAACCAAAGCAATAGGCTTTTTACTGCCTAATCGAGGATCTCTATTTTCTTGTTTTCTACCAACCGATTTGGATGGCTGCTCAACATTGTTACGCGTGCCTGCTGGTTTGCCCTTGTGTTTTTTGGGGCGTGCATCATTATTGCGATGTGAACCTGGTTTACGATCGGGATCTTTACGAACGCCTATAAGGCCTATTTTTCGTGATTTTTTACTTTTGGTTGCCATAACAAGAGACACATTACTTAACTTAACAGTCCCATATTATAACCTGTATTTGCTAAAGCTTCTTCATCAATACAACGTCATTCGTTGGGAACTGAACGTCATACTGATATTTTAGACCTAAATATCGAAAAGTGTCTTCGCTAAAAAAACACACATGGGTGGGGTCGTTTTTATAATGCCATTGTTTGAATCGGTCTTGGTTTATCACCCGTTTAGTCATTACCAAAATAACACCACCTGACTCAATTAAAGATTGCCACAGTGACCATTCTTTATGTGGGTAGTGGAAGTGTTCAATTGCCTCGGTGCAGGTGATTAAAGAATAGGTTTTATCTAACACGTCGCGAGAGGGAAAGAAAAAGGGGTCGTAAATACTAGTCTGTAAACCGTGCTCTTTGAGCATCATAGCGAGTAGTGGCACTGGACCGCATCCAAAATCGAGTGCGTTGGTGAAAGAGTCAATCGTAGATAGCAGTGGAGTTAACGCTCGGTTTAAGAACTTCCTATAACCCTCGTCATCTATATGATTCTCATGAAGTCTATATTCTTTGAGTTCTTGCTCTGGGGTAAGCCGTTCATCTGGATGAACAAACACAAGACTACACTGAGGACATTGATGATAACTACGTTTCTTGTCTTGAAAGAATACATTAACACTTTCAAACTTGAGAAGGCATAAGGGGCAGGTTAGTGAATACATAAGCGTACTAGAAAAGAAAAAAGGCGATGGCTATTAACCATCACCTCGTTTTGTATGAGTGTCGTTTGACACCTCTCCCGTTATTTACACGTCAATGTGTAGCTGACTTCCGTGGATTGCCCTACTTTTTATTTTTATTCACAGAGCTTATTGTTGTTTTTGATCTTCATTGATCATTTTTAACGTCATCCATGCGGTTTGTTTTTATTATTATTCGTTATCTAGGTTTGTAATGTTTTGCAAACGGTTACAAACTAAGCCGATAGATTACACGAAAGTATAAAGAATACAACCTTTTTTGTTACACCGTATTAACAAAATCGACTAATAATTAAGCTTTTTAGTGTAAGCCCGCGATATAGTTAGATAAAATTTCGATATCTTCGTCGGTTAATTTCATTGCGATATCACGCATCATACCGTTCATATCGTTATGACGGCTGCCTTCTCTAAAGGCTTTGAGTTGTGCTGCGGTGTATGCTGCATGCTGACCACTAATGTCTGGGAAGCCTGCCAAGCCCATTCCATTACCTTGTGGACCATGACATGCAATGCATGCTGTGACTCCACGAGCTTCGTCACCGCCTTGATAAAGTGCGCGACCGGCATCTACATACTGTTCTGGAGTTTCACCTGGTTTTGCTGTTTGGCTTGAGAAGTAAGCAGCAAGGTCGAGCATATCTTGTTCAGAAAGTGGTGCAGCCATACCGTTCATTACTGCGTTATTGCGGCCTTCTTCTCCACCTGTTTGAGAAGCTAACTTAAACTCTTGCAACTGCTTCACGATATAGTTCTCGTGCTGGCCAGCAATCTTAGGGTTAATATCAATCATGCTGTTACCGTCCATACCGTGACATGCGGCACAAACAGCTGACTTAGCTTGACCTGCTTCAGCATTACCTTCTGCCATGGCTGTGGCAGATAAACCTAAAGACATACAAAACAACAAACACAGTTTTTTCATAATAAATCTCTTAAATGGATCCAACGGCTCGCGCGATATACGTGATATCATGCGTATTTTACACATTTAACGCGTCAGAAAAACCTATTCCATAATAAAACTATGGTTTTACCTTAGTTTAGATCATTAAAAAGGATTTATTTTAGGTTAGTGATGCGTACGGAGTAAGACTATATGTCGTATTACACTAAAGCAAAATTTCTTATTAGTGCACCTGATATCAGGCATCTCAAAAATGATTCAGGAATAGAAGTGGCTTTTGCTGGCCGCTCTAATGCGGGTAAATCCAGTGCATTAAATACGTTAACTCGACAAAAGAACCTAGCCCGCACAAGTAAAACCCCTGGGCGTACCCAATTGATCAATGTGTTTGAGCTTGAAGAAGACAAGCGATTAGTCGACCTACCTGGATATGGATTTGCGCAAGTACCCATTGCGATGAAAAAGAAGTGGCAAGCTTCGTTGGGTGAATATCTGCAAAAAAGAAAATCGCTAAAAGGCTTGGTAGTTTTAATGGATATTCGTCATCCGTTCAAAGACCTCGATCAAGATCTTATCCATTGGGCGGTAGATGCAGGCATACCCGTACTAGCACTTCTAACTAAGGCCGACAAGTTAAAGTCTGGCAAACGCAAAGCACAATTACTTATGGCTCGCGAAGCGGCGTTAGCATTTATGGGTGATGTAACAGTGCATACTTTCTCATCATTAAACCGACATGGTTTACCCGAACTAGAAGGTGTATTAAATCACTGGTTGAGTTTAGAGATGAAAGAAAGTGATGAGTAGATAAAAGAAAGCCCCACTAAAAAGTAGGGCTAAGGACTGAGAGAAAACACATAAAAACCGATTAAATAGAGTCTGAATAAACAACTTAGTTCAATTTAATTCACAATATATTTAAAGAAATATCGTAACTTTCTGAAAAAAAGCACTTTTTTATAAATAATATTTTCTCCAGGCATAAAAAAACCCCGGCAACAAAGGCCGGGGTTAAAGCAAAGGTTTGAAAACAGCTTTCTCACCTCTGTACCCTACGCGACTAAGGTTACAATAAGACAAGAAAAAGGCAAGGCTAATTTGTAATTAAATTACCAAAAGTGGCGGTTTTGCCAAGCCGTAGACTAAAAAGTTGTAATCAAATTACGGTTAATGTGCTTCATCCCAGTTTTCACCCACACCGGCTTCAACCAATAAAGGCACAGATAAGGTTGCCGCATTTTGCATGATAGTGGTGATAGTTTGGGTGTACTCTTCAACCTTATCTGAAGCAATTTCGAACACGAGTTCATCGTGCACTTGCATCATCATAGTTACGGTGTCTGATGCTGAATCTTGAATCCATCGGTCTACTTCTATCATTGCTTTCTTAATAATATCAGCAGCAGTACCTTGCATAGGAGCATTAATAGCGGCGCGTTCTGCACCTTTACGACGAGCGCCATTACTCGCTTTAATGTCTGGTAAATATAAACGGCGTCCAAACACAGTTTTTACATACCCATTGGCTTTGGCAAATTCTCGGGTCGATTCCATGTATTCAAGTACACCAGGATAACGTTCAAAATACAGATCCATGTACTTTTGCGCTTCTTGACGAGGAATGTTCAGCTGCTTAGCCAGTCCGAATGCAGACATGCCATAAATCAAACCAAAATTGATGGCTTTTGCACTACGTCGTTGATCAACGGTTACTTCATCAACTGACACGCCAAATACTTCAGCTGCGGTGGCTTTGTGAATGTCCTTACCTTGCGAAAAAGCGGTAAGTAGTCCCTCATCTTTTGATAAATGTGCCATTATTCTCAATTCAATCTGAGAGTAATCGGCGGCAACTATCTTATAGCCGTCTCGCGGAATAAATGCTTGGCGCACACGACGGCCTTCTTCCGTTCTAATGGGAATATTCTGCAAGTTTGGATCGGTAGATGACAAACGGCCTGTTGCAGTGACAGCTTGGTGATAAGACGTATGCACTCGACCGGTGCGGTGATTTATCATTTTAGGCAATTTGTCGGTATACGTGTTCTTCAATTTTGTTAGGCCTCGGTAGGCCATGATTTTTTCTGGAAGAGGATAGGTGAGTGCAAGCTCTTGCAATACGTCTTCCGAAGTAGACGGCGCACCTTTAGGCGTTTTCTTGATGATTGGCAGTGACATTTTTTCAAACAGAATATGTTGTAACTGTTTGGTTGATCCTAAATTGAAAGGCTCGCCTGCTTCTTCATGTACCTCAGCTTCAAGTTGAGAGATACGCTTGGCTAAATCTTGGCTTTGCTGCGCTAGTTGCTGACTATCAATAAGCACACCGGCTTGCTCCATACGAGCGAGTACTTGCGAGGCGGGCACTTCTACATCTACTAGTAGCGACGCTAACTCAGGTACATTAGTTAGCTTTTCTATTATGGCATTGTGCAAACGCAGTGTTATATCTGCATCTTCTGCCGCATATGGGCCTGCTTGCTCGAGTGGTATTTGATTGAAAGTAAGTTGTTTAGCGCCTTTCCCTGCAATTTCTTCAAAATGTACGGTTTTGTGCCCCAAATACGCTAATGCCAGTGAGTCCATATCGTGACGCTGTGCGGTGCTATTCAAAACGTAGCTTTCTAGCATGGTGTCGAACGCTACGCCATTGAGAGTAATATCGTAGTTAGCGAGTACGTTTTTATCGTACTTAATATGCTGACCAACTTTCTTAATATCGTTTGACTCTAATATTGGTGTAAGCGCTTGTAGTACGTAATCTCTGTCTAGTTGTTCTGGCGCATCAGGGTAATCATGAGCAACTGGTACGTAAGCCGCTTGGCCGGGTTCAATACAAAAAGATACCCCCACAATTTCAGCATTCATGTAATTAAGACTGGTTGTTTCAGTATCAAAAGCAAAAAGTTCAGCGTTTTCTAACTTTGAAACCCACGCATCAAACCCAGCCTTGTCATACACTATTTCATAATCGCTTTTATCTATACCGGGAAACTCATTGGCAGACGTCTCATCTTGTGTGGACGAGGTTTCAACACTTGATGATGTTGAGGTTGACTCTGATACACTCGCTCCAGATACCTCAGCATGCCAGCGCTTGAATTCATACTCTGCGAATAGCGTGGCAAGGGCTTCGTTGTCAGGAGCGGTAGGGGTAAGATCTGAAATGGCATAATCTAGTTCAAGATCAATTGCGATAGTAGCTAGGGTATAGGACAACCGCGCCTGCTCTTCATACTGCTGCATTTTCGCTGCCATAGTTTTACTGCCGCGAAATGATAGTCCAGCGATATCGTCGAGATTCTGGTAGATGGCATCAATACCACCAATACCATTGAGTAGGGCCTGTGCACTTTTATCACCCACGCCAGGTACACCAGGAATGTTATCCACTTTGTCGCCTTTAAGGGCTAAAAAGTCGATAATAAGCTCTGGTGGAATACCAAATTTATCTTTAACACCGTCAACATCCATGAGCTGATTGGTCATAGTATTGATCAAGGTAACATGCTGATTAACCAGCTGAGCCATATCTTTGTCACCGGTACTGATAACAGTATCGATGCCTTGATCAGACGCTTGTTTTGCTAGCGTACCAATAACATCATCGGCTTCCACTCCCGGTTCAACGATAACCGGTAATCCCATCGCTCGGATAATGTCATGTAATGGAGCGATCTGACTTCTCAGTTCTTCAGGCATAGGAGGACGATTAGCTTTGTACTCGCTATAGATGTCGTCTCTAAATGTTTTACCCTTGGCATCAAACACTACACCTATGTGGGTGGGTCCATATTGTTTGATCAAGCTTTTAAGCATGTTAATAACACCGTATATGGCACCGGTATCCTGTCCCTTAGAGTTGGTTAATGGAGGCAAACCGTGAAATGCACGGAAAAGGTAGGAAGAACCGTCTACAAGAATAAAAGGAGGTGTTTTTTGATCTGTCATGCCGTAGAGCTATTAAGGAGTGATTATGGCGCAAGGATGCCATATGAGGGGCACGATCGCTATAGAATACCTAAGGAATATTTTTGAATATGGCTTGTGGATAACTTTGTGATCTATTTTGTGGCTAATATGATCATTGTGATCTTTGTGCAAAGTGCCGATCTATTGTGAACACCAATAAATAAGGGGTTTATAGACGATTTTTACGTTTGCAAAAAACATCTAAAAAATACAAAGAGTATGTGGATAACCGAAAGAAGACCAAACTATAGTGCTTCCAAGTGGATTGATAATGTAGCACAAGATATTTATGCTCTTATATGAAATGTTAATAATTTTTTTAAATTTGTTGGCTGAATTTTGGCCAATAATGGCATAAGCCAATAACCGTAGGGAGTGTGGCGAGATGAAGAAGGTTGCAGTTATTTTGAGTGGGTGTGGCGTCTTCGACGGCGCTGAAATTCATGAATCTGTATTTGCATTACTGAGTATTGCGCAAGCAGGTGCACAATATACGTGTTTTGCTCCAGATACTGCGCAGCTTCATGTGGTGAACCACGTTACCGGAGAAGTGGAAGAAAATGCGCAGCGAAACGTTTTAGTCGAGTCAGCACGTATTGCACGAGGAAGTATTCAGCCAGTTTCGGAGTGTAATGTGGAAGACTTTGACGCGCTAATAATTCCGGGTGGATTCGGTGTAGCAAAAAATTTGTGTACCTTTGCACTAGATGGTGACAAAAGTATCGTCAATGAAGAAGTTATGTTTGTGTGTAAGGCGTTTGCAAAAGCTAAGAAGCCCGCTGGATACGCGTGTATTTCACCGGCTCTAGCTGCTTCTGTATATGGCAAAGGTGTTAAGCTAACTATTGGCAATGATAATGATACGTCAGCAGCGCTAACCTCAATGGGGGCAGAGCACATTAATAGTGTTGTGGATGAAGTGGTTATCGATGCAAGCAATAAACTGGTGACAACACCAGCGTATATGCTTGCCGAGAATATCGTCGATGCCCACAAAAGCATTTCTGCTATGGTACAAACTGTATTGTCGATGAAATAGTGACGATACAGGGGTTTTCTATGCACAGATAATCACCCTATAATCGGGTAGCAAGAAAACCCCGCATCAATACATACTCTATGGGAATACGCTCACGCCATGTGTATGGAATATTCATGCAAACAATAATAAGGCTATAGCTAACATGCACTATCGTGCGATTGTCCGTATTCTAGGGCTTCTTATAGCGCTTTTTAGCGTAACTATGATTCCTCCAGCATTAGTATCGTTGATTTATCAAGACGGTAGTGGCTTGCCGTTTGTTCTTGCTTTTATTCTGTGCGTACTTGGCGGTATTGCGTTGTGGTATCCGAATCGCGATCAGAAACACGAACTCAGAGCTCGTGAAGGCTTCCTAATTGTTGCGCTGTTTTGGTCGGTACTCGCTAGCGTTGGTGCTATTCCTCTTATCCTTCTAGAACAGCCAAGCATGACAGTAACAGACGCATTCTTTGAGTCGTTTTCAGGATTAACCACCACGGGGGCTACCGTCATTGAGGGGATTGAGTTTCTACCTCACTCCGTGCAGTTCTATCGTCAGCAGCTTCAATGGCTTGGTGGTATGGGTATAATTGTACTTGCCGTGGCCATACTTCCTATTCTTGGCGTTGGGGGAATGCAGCTTTATCGCGCTGAAACGCCGGGGCCGGTAAAAGATAACAAGATGACCCCTCGTATTGCCGATACGGCCAAGCACCTATGGTACATCTATCTGAGCTTAACTATTGCTTGTATGGTGTCGTATTGGTTGGCGGGAATGAACTGGTTCGATGCAATTTGTCATTCATTTTCTACTGTTGCTATAGGTGGGTTTTCTAACCACGATGCGAGTTTGGGGTATTACAATAGCCCCATGGTTAACTTAGTGTGTGTTGTATTTCTTTTGATCGCTGCACTTAATTTCTCACTCCATTACGCCGCAGTGAGTTCGCGATCAGTAAGGGGTTACTTTAGCGACCCTGAATTCAAAGCCTTTTTCATGATTCAAGCAGCGCTGATTTTAGTGTGCTTTTTGGTACTTACACTCAGCGGGTATTACACATCGGCAGAGTCCGCTCTCGATCAAGCCATGCTGCAAGCGGTATCCATAAGTACTACCGCAGGCTTTGCAACAACTGACTTTTCTGTTTGGCCCACATTTCTACCTATTATGCTTATTTTCTCTAGCTTTATTGGTGGGTGTGCAAGCTCTACAGGGGGCGGCCTTAAAGTTGTTCGCGTATGTTTGTTGTTCTTACAAGGTAAGCGGGAAGTCGACCGCCTTATACACCCAAAAGCGGTATATGCGGTTAAGTTTGGTGAACGAGCAATGCCCGACAGAGTCGTTGAGGCTGTGTGGGGGTTCTTTTCAGCCTACGCGGTAGTCTTTGTAATCATTATGATAGGTTTGATAGGCACAGGTTTAGACAACTTGAGTGCTTTTACTGCAACCGCTGCCATGTTGAATAACTTGGGTCCAGGTTTGGGTAGCGTAGCAGCGAACTACGCCGATGTAACCGATGGTGGGAAGTGGATACTGGTTATTGCAATGGTTTTCGGTCGTTTAGAAGTATTTTCACTGCTGGTGTTGTTTTCACCCACGTTTTGGCGCAGTTAAGGAATTAACCGCTAGCTAACCAAAAAAGAAAGCACTGGGCTGGAAGAGTTTTTCCACGTCACCGATATATTTTTTGTCGACCAAAAATAGAATAACGTGGTCATTGGCTTCTATTTTGGTATCGCTATGGGCAATGATCACTTGTTCTTCACGCACAATGGCACCAATGGTGGTTCCCGGCGGTAATTTGATGTCGCCAATCTGACGACCAACCACTTTAGAGGTGTTTTCGTCACCATGTGCAATCGCCTCAATAGCTTCTGCTGCACCTCTTCGCAATGAGTATACATTCACAATATCGCCACGGCGTACGTGGGTAAGCAAGGCGGAAATAGTGGCCTGTTGTGGAGAAAAGGCAATATCTATTTCGCCGCCTTGTACAAGGTCAACATAAGCACTGCGCTGAATCAGAACCATAGCTTTTTGTGCGCCCATGCGTTTGGCGAGCATCGCAGACATAATGTTCGCTTCATCGTCGTTGGTTACGGCAATAAAAGCGTCTACTTGCTCAACATTTTCTTCACTGAGCAACTCGGGATCAGATGCATCACCACTGAATACAATAGTTTTGTCCAAATTAGCCGATAAATACTGGGCTCGCTCATGGCTGAATTCGATCAGCTTAACATTGTGTTTGTGTTCAAGCTTTTTAGCTAAGCCTGCACCGATAAGTCCGCCACCAGCAATCATAATACGTTTGTAACTCGACTCTAGCTTTTGAAGCTCGCTCATTACTGCGCGAATATGTTTGGTGGCTGCGATGAAAAAGACTTCGTCATCGGCTTCGATAACTGTGGTCCCCAGTGGGCGTATTGGTCGACCGCGGCGATAAATCGCTGCCACACGCGTTTCCACATTGGGCATATGATCTTTAAGCGCCGACAAGGCATGACCTACCAGCAAACCACCATAATAGGCCTTAACCGCCACTAGGCTCGCCTTACCTTCAGCAAACTCAACGACTTGTAGTGCGCCAGGATAATCAATCAGTCGTTTTATGGCTTTGGTTACCAATTGCTCAGGGGCAATAATATGATCAACAGGAATGTCTTGCTGCTTGTAGAGTTGTTCTTGGTAAATAATGTATTGCTCTGAACGAACACGAGCAATTTTTGTGGGCGTTTTGAATAAGCTGTAAGCCACCTGACAGGCCAGCATGTTACATTCGTCACTGTTGGTCACAGCAATCAACATGTCAGCGTCTTCTGCGCCTGCTTTTCTAAGTACATCTGGATGAGAGCCAAGGCCGGTAACTACTTGTAAATCTAGCCTGTCTTGCAATGAACGAAGGATATCCGGGTCTGAATCGATAACGGTGATTTCGTTTTTTTCTCCGACAAGGTTTTCAGCCAGTGTTCCGCCAACCTGTCCCGCACCCAAAATGATGATTTTCATCGTTACTTACAATACCTTACTCTCTTATTAGCATTCTGACTTTACCAGTCTCGCATAATAGAAACCATCCATTTGTGCTTCCCCGGGTAGAATCTGTCTGCCTGGAACATCATTGGAATCATTCTCGTTCAGCGGTAACAAAGTGGCGTCATTGTGGTTAGCCAAAAACGTACGTATTTGTTCTACGTTTTCCGCGGGTAAAATAGAGCAGGTGGCGTATAGCAACGTACCGCCAGGCTTTAGCGTGGGCCACAGGGCTTCTAATATTTTGGCTTGCAGCAGCTTTAGTGCGTCAATGTCTGAAGATTTTCGTAACCAGCGAATGTCTGGGTGTCGACGAATCACGCCGGTGGCAGAGCAGGGAGCGTCTAACAAAATACGGTCAAAGGCTTGCCCATCCCACCATTCGGCAGGTTGAGAGGCATCTCCGTGAATAATCACAGGAGTATGCTTGAGCCTTGTCATATTTTCACTGACCCGTTGTAAGCGTTTTTCGTCAAAGTCGAGGGCAATACAGGTTTCAAGGTCTGGAGTGAGCTCTAATACATGGCCCGTCTTACCGCCGGGCGCACAGCAACAATCCAGCACTCGTTCACCAGCTTTTGCACCTAAGTAAGCTGCGGCCAATTGTGCAGCGCCATCTTGTACCGCAAACCATCCTTTTTCAAAGCCGGGTAGTGACGTAATGTCTTCCCGCTTTTGCAAAATAATCGCGCTAGGATGTTGTTCGCTGGTGGTGTAGGGAATATCCAACTTGTCTAAAGCATTACAAAAGGTGGTGAAGTCAGTTTGTTGTTGATTCACTCGAAGCCATAACGGGCCCATACCATTTGAAGCTTCTCTTACTTGCAGACCATTATCGGGATACGCACTGTCTATAGCTTTGTATAACCATTTAGGAAATCCACTTTCGATAATAGGGTTGTTTATGGGTTTGTCAGCCAGTGCTTCACGTTGAAAGTTTCTTAGCAGAGCGTTGACCAGACCTTTAAGGCCACCTCCGCCTAAATAAGGGGCTGCGTTTACTGTTTCGCCTACCGCTGCATGAGCACTGACTCGCGAAAATGCCAACTGATAGAATCCCACTAGAATTAGATGTTCAATAACCTTCTTATTGCCTTTAAGGGGGCGATCAAGCAATGCACGTAACCAATGCTGCAAAATGGGCAGTTTACGCATTATCCCAAGAGACATTTCTTGAAGCCAAGCGTTGTCTCGCTGGTTATGGCGACGTTGTACTTTTTCAAGACAATCGCGAGCCGATTTACCCTGTTCTAACACCTGATAAACTACCCACGCGCAATCTGCCCGAAGGTTTTTTTGTTTGGGTAATGGAAGCGGCTTCACGAGTCTGCCGCACTCGCGATAACACTGCCAACTTCAAACCACGACTTACGTGCATTGATGACATCAGCCGCCGACAGTGCTTTTTTACCAGGAATTTGCAGTGAAGTGATGCAAAGGCCCTGGTTACCTGTAGCTACGACTATGCCATTTTTGTCTGCTTGAACAATGGTACCCGGAACTGCTTTTTGGTTAAGTGGTACTACCGTTGCAGACCATAACTTAATGTTGTGATCTTCTACTTGCGTCCATGCTACAGGCCAAGGGTTAAACGCTCGAATGTTTCGCGCTATTTGTTCAGCGCTACTATTCCAGTTGACTTTGGCTTCCTCTTTTGACAGCTTTTTAGCATAGGTAGCCAAAGCATCGTCTTGTTTTTGAGGTTGAATACTTTCCAATTTACTTAGCGCAGTAATCAGTGATTTAGGCCCCAATGCCGCTAGCTTTTCATACAGTGTTGCACTGGTGTCTTCTGAGGTAATAGGTAAGGTTTCAATAGCCAGCATGTCACCCGTATCAAGACCTCCATCCATCTGCATGATGGTAACACCGGTTTCTGTGTCACCCGCCCAAAGCGAGCGTTGAATGGGTGCTGCACCACGCCATTTAGGCAAAATCGACCCGTGTACATTAATACAACCCAAACGGGGCGCATTTAGCACTGCAAGCGGAAGCAATAACCCATAAGCAACAACAATCATGACGTCAGCATTAAGGTCTGCAAGGGTTTGTTGTGCGGCTTCATCTTTTAACGATTGAGGTTGAAAAACGGGAAGATCGTTTTCCAGCGCTAGCACCTTTACCGCACTAGGCGTGAGCTTTTTGCCGCGACCTGCTGGGCGATCAGGTTGAGTGTAAACAGCAATGATCTCGTGATCAGAATCGAGAAGCGCAGCAAGATGCTGCGCTGCAAAGTCCGGCGTACCGGCAAAAATAATACGAAGTGGCGTAGACACGAAATTCCTTACGCGCGCGCAGCGAGGCGTGCTTCTTTTTCTAGCTTTTTACGAATACGTTGGCGTTTCAATGGCGAAAGGTAATCAATAAAAAGCTTACCTTTAAGGTGGTCCAACTCATGCTGAATACAAATTGCCAAAAGACCTTCTGCGTCCAACGAGAATTTTTCGCCGTTCTCATCTAGGGCTTCAACGGTAATTGTTTCGGCACGTTCAACTTTAGCGTAGTTACCCGGTACCGATAAGCAGCCTTCTTCACTGATCGTCATACCATCACGGGCGGTAATCTTTGGATTAATAAACACGCGAGGTTCGTTTTGCTCTTCCGATACATCCATAACGACTACTTGAACGTGTCGGTTCACTTGTGTAGCCGCCAGCCCGATACCATTTTCATCTTTCATGGTTTCGAACATGTCTGATACAAGTTGTTTTATTTCGTCGTTGACTGACTCTACTGGTTCCGCCACCGTTCGAAGGCGTTCGTCAGGAAAACTTAGTACGTCTAAAATGGCCATGTTTCGTTTACTTCACTTTTTCTCAGTATAAAAAGATATACGATCTGATTGTCAGCACTATTTACAGCGCCTCTTAGGTTACTATTCTAACGTATATAGAGGGGTTAGGTGCAGTTTTTTAAAATGTGTTATTCGATTGCTTTAATTGAATTAACTGTACAAATGGAAAGAAGCTGTCTTTGAACTACCATTACAAATAACGATAAGGGCGTGTTATGGCGAAATTCATTCTTCGAATGCTTTGCACAGTGGTTCTGCTGAGTGGAACATTTTATGTCAATGCTAGTGTAGAAATTAACGAAGATGCGCCACGTACTTATACCGTTAAGAAGGGTGATACCTTGTGGGATATTGCCAGTCAATTTCTTGCCCACCCTTGGCAATGGCCTGAACTATGGCGCAGAAACACTCAATTAAATGATCCTCACCTAATTTACCCCGGAGACATTCTAAGTATTCAAATTCAAGATGGTGTGCCCGTTTTGAGCGTTGTACGAATTAAGCCTCA